>NZ_CP061293.1:1500000-1770456 GCF_018687495.1 Polynucleobacter sp. MWH-Svant-W18 | reverse complement strand
ATTTTTAGAGGATCCATTGTACCGACGCTGCAAAGTTATCCACAAGTCAGAAAATCGTGGAAAACCTGTGGATAACTTGTGTATAAAAGTAAAAAACGCTTTTAAATTAGTGGTTTAGATAAAAACCACACAAAAATAGAGAAAAATACCTATATATTCCTCGGGATAGATTGACCTTTTGCCCGGCAACAAGGAAAATAATCGGTTTTCCCCAGGATCTATCATGAAAAGAACTTACCAACCATCAGTAACACGTCGTAAGCGCACCCACGGCTTTCGTATTCGCATGAAAACCAAGAGTGGACGTGCTGTATTAAATGCTCGTCGTGCAAAAGGCCGCAAACGTTTGGCTGTTTAATTTAGTCATTGAACAGCGCAAGGATTTCTGAGTTATTAAAAACACGCCCTAAGACAAGTTTGTATTGGGGTATGTATGTTGCGCCCATTCAAGCGGATGGCAGACCTGAGCTCGGTGTTGCGGTGGCCAAAAAATTAGCAAAAAGAGCTGTTGATCGAAATCGTCTTAAGCGCATGATTCGAGAGCTGGTTCGGGCTGCACAGGCCAGCGCACTCAATAAGGACGTCGTTGTAAAGCTTAAAAAGCCCATTGGGCGGGAAACCCGCGGCAGGCTTAGAAAAAAAGAAAAAGAACTTTTGCGCTCTCAAATGTCTGGGTTAATTTAAAGTGCGCACCTTGAATAAGGCGGCAATTAAGCTAGTCAAAATGTATCAACTTGCTCTTAGCCCTTATGTGGGTATGCATTGCAAGTATGTGCCGAGCTGCTCGCAATATGCTTGCGACTGCTTTAATCATTACGGATTTCTTAAAAGCATCCGCCTCATGTTGTGGCGCATTTTGCGTTGCAACCCGTTGTCACGAGGCGGTTATGATCCTGCTGTAAAACAAACATCTCAATAACTTAAGTAAACACACATGGACTTTAAAAAAACAATTCTTTGGGCAGTATTCTCGATGTCGGGTCTCATGCTCTACAACAATTGGCAGGTCCATGAAGGTAAGCCATCCTTTTTTGGGGGTGCACCAGCAAGCGTACCAGCCGCATCAGATAAAGCAGTTGTTGGCAATAAGGTCGATGTCCCTGCACAAATTTCAGGTGCGCCTGCGGTCGCCCCTACTCCTGCAGTAAGCGCACCAGCTATCGAGAGCTCTGAAAAGTTTGTATTGCAAAACGATGTATTGGTGTTAGAAGTTAGCGCCAATGGTGGCAATGTGATTGATGCCAAATTGTTGAAACATCTCACAGCCGAGAAGAAGCCTGTTGAATTGTTTCAGTACACGGCCAATCATAAATATTTCGCGCGTTCGGGCTTAATCACCTTAAACAATAATGATCTTCCAAACCACACCAGTACTTTTAAATTAGTTCAGTCCGGTAAGGATAGCGCAGGCAGACCATTTCTCACCCTAATGAGTGAGCGTAATGGAGTAAAGCTTGAGAAAACATTTATTCTCAACCCAGGTAGCTATGTTGTTGATGTTGGCCATCGCGTGACGCAGTCCAGCGCCAACAATGCTCCATTAGTGCTGTACACAGAAATCGTTCGCGATCCTAGCCAAGAGCAAAAAATTGGACCATTTGGTGGCGCTTTCTCTGCTAGTACTTTTACTGGCCCGGCTGCTTATACCGATAAAGAAAAATTCAATAAGCTGGAATTTACGGCCATTGATAAAAATAAAATTACTATTCCAACAGAGGCTCCAGCAGGAACCCCAGCGTGGATTGCGATGGTGCAACATTACTTCGCCAGCGCATGGATTCCAGGCGATAAGTTTGCACGCGATATTTACGCAGGAAAAATTGATAACGGCCTCTATCGCATTGGTATGCAAACACCACTTGGTGTTGTAGCTCAAGGTTCTACTGTCGTAGAAAAAGCCCAATTGTTTGTTGGCCCACAAGAAGAAAGTGTTTTAGAAAAGATTGCCCCAGGCTTCGAATTGCTCAAAGACTATGGCTACCTAACCATTCTGGCAAAACCAATTTTTTGGTTGTTAGAAAAAATACATGCTTATGTTGGTAATTGGGGTTGGTCAATCATTCTGCTAACGGTTTTAATTAAGTTGGCATTTTTCCCGCTCTCCGCTGCAAGTTATAAATCGATGGCCCGCATGAAAGAAGTGCAGCCTCGCTTAGCGGCCATGAAGGAGCAATACAAGGGCGAGCCACAAAAACTCAATCAAGCCATGATGGAGATGTATCGCAAAGAGAAGATCAATCCTCTGGGTGGTTGTTTACCTGTGGTGATTCAGATTCCTGTGTTTATTTCTTTGTATTGGGTATTGCTATCTTCAGTAGAGATGCGCGGCGCACCTTGGATTTTGTGGATTCAAGATCTGTCGATCCCAGACCCTTATTACATCTTGCCTGTGATCATGGCGGTGTCGATGTTTGTACAAACCAAACTGAACCCAACCCCGCCAGATCCTATTCAGGCAAAGGTGATGATGTACATGCCTATCGTGTTTTCGATCATGTTCTTCTTCTTCCCGGCCGGCTTGGTTTTGTATTGGGTTACCAATAACCTTCTATCGATTGCGCAGCAGTGGCAAATCAACCAAATGTTTGGAAAAAAAGAAGCCAAGTAGTTTGTTGATGGCATAAGTATTGAATGGAAGACATACTGCAATGATGACCAGAAAGCTGCCCATCATTGCAGTAGCCACCGCTCCGGGCAGGGCCGGTGTGGGCATTGTTCGTATTAGCGGGCAAAACCTACAAAACATTGCAAATGCACTTTTTCAGAAGGCGCTGTTTCCGCGCCAAGCAACATTGCTTGCTCTGCGTGATGCAGGCGGACAAACCATTGATCAACTGATTGCGATTTATTTTGTCGCCCCAGCATCATTTACCGGTGAGGATGTTTTAGAACTTCAATGCCATGGCGGTCCCCAGCTCCTTGAGTTGGTGATGAAGCGCTGCCTCGAATTGGGAAAAAACGAGGGCTTGGTGATTGCGGAGCCCGGTGAATTTACTCTGCGTGCATATCTCAACAACAAGATTGATTTGGCACAGGCCGAGGCCATTGCCGATTTGATCGACGCGCAAAGTGAAGCTGCTGTTCGAGGGGCTGCTCGCTCCCTGCAGGGCGCATTCTCCGAAGACATTAATGATTTGATAGAAGAAATTACTCAACTACGCATCTTGGTAGAGTCAACCTTAGACTTTCCTGAGGAGGAGATTGAGTTTTTAGAAAATGCGCAAGCACGCCACCGACTCTTGGCGGTAAAAACAAAACTCCAATCTTTGCGCGATGGCGCTAAGCAAGGAAAAATTTTGCGCGATGGTATTCAGCTTGTATTAGCTGGAGCGCCGAATGTGGGAAAGAGTTCTTTACTCAATAGGCTAGCGGGTGAAGAGGTGGCTATCGTAACGCCGGTTGCGGGCACCACCCGTGATCGCGTTAAAGAAAGTGTCAGTATTGAGGGCGTCCCGATGCACGTCATTGATACCGCTGGCTTACGTGAAACCGCGGATGTAGTTGAGGCGATGGGGATTGAAAGATCTTGGGATTCCATTCGCATGGCTGATCTGGTAATTTTCTTAACCGACCCCAACTCTGGTGAAGACGGCCTAAAGCAACGCATTCTTGAGCAGATTCCCTCAAAATGCCCAGTTTTAGAGGTCATTAACAAGACAGATCTGATTGCGCCCAATCGCGCTGATCCGCCAAATGGCGCGATTTTGATTTCTGCCAAGACTGGTGAAGGTATTGAGGTTCTGAAACAAAAAGTGCTAGAAATCGTGGGTTGGAACGGCTCCCAAGAAGGCGCCATTGTGGCGCGCAGAAGGCATTTAGATTGCCTGGAGAGAGCCTCTGAGCATATTGCGCAATCAGAACAATTCGCGGCAAATGGCAACAATTCGCTTGAATTATTCGCAGAAGAGCTATTTTTAGCTCAAAATCACCTAGGGCAAATCACTGGAAAGCTCCTTCCGGACGATCTTTTGGGGAAAATCTTTAGCCAATTTTGTATTGGCAAATAGAGGGTTTTCTCTGTGCTGGGTCTACACACCAAATATGACCAAAATGTTAAAATCACCGGATCATAAAAATTAAATCTTCCTAGGAAAACCATATGACCACAGCCACCAGCGGCCAAGTAAACGTTAATGCGCCTGCTTATGTAAAAAACGAGCGCCTAGTAGATTGGGTTGCTGAAGTTGCTGCCCTTACCAAGCCAGATGCCATTCATTGGTGCGACGGCTCCCAAGCTGAATACGACGAACTTTGTGAATTGTTGGTAAAGGCGGGTGTATTTAAGCGCCTAAACCCAGCTAAACGTAAAAACTCATTTTTAGCCCTTTCCGACCCAGAAGATGTGGCTCGTGTCGAAGACCGCACCTTTATTTGTTCAGCAAAAAAAGAAGATGCCGGCCCAACCAATAACTGGGTGGAGCCAGGCGAAATGCGCGCAACATTAAACCCGCTGTTTGATGGCTGCATGCGCGGTAGAACAATGTATGTAGTGCCATTCTCAATGGGCCCCATTGGCTCACCAATTGCTCATATCGGTGTTGAACTATCTGATAGCCCTTATGTTGCAATCAATATGCGCCTAATGACCCGCATGGGTAGGGCTGTGATCGACCAATTGGGTACGAATGGCGAGTTTGTGCCTTGTATTCATACGGTTGGCAAACCTTTGGCTGCTGGTGAAAAAGACGTGGCATGGCCGAATAATAAGAATAAATACATTGTGCACTTCCCAGAAACACGTGAGATTTGGTCGTTTGGATCTGGTTATGGTGGCAACGCATTGCTGGGTAAAAAATGTTTTGCTCTACGCATCGCCTCCAATATGGGCCGTGAGCAAGGCTGGCTAGCAGAACATATGTTGATTTTGGGCGTGACCTCACCTGAAGGCAAGAAGTATCACATTGCGGCCGCGTTCCCTTCCGCTTGCGGCAAGACCAACTTCTCCATGATGATTCCGCCCAAGGGATTTGATGGTTGGAAAGTCACCACCATTGGTGATGACATTGCATGGATCAAACCGCGCAAAGACCCAGTCACTGGCAAGACCCGTTTATTTGCAATTAATCCAGAGTCCGGTTACTTTGGCGTTGCTCCTGGCACAAACCGTCAAACCAATCAGAACTGCATTGACTCTCTAAATCAAGACGTGATTTTCACCAACGTGGGCTTGACTGATGATGGTGATGTTTGGTGGGAGGGTTTGACAGAAACTCCACCTGCACATTTGATTGATTGGCAAGGCAAAGACTGGACGCCAGCTGATGGGGCTGCTGGTCGTAAGGCTGCCCACCCAAATTCTCGCTTTACGGTTGCTGCAACCAATAACCCGGCAGTTGATCCAAAGTGGGATGATCCAGAGGGCGTTCCAATCGATGCATTCTTATTTGGCGGTCGCCGCTCCAATACTGTTCCTTTGGTGAGCGAAGCGCGGGATTGGGTGGAGGGCGTTTATATGGCGGCCACTCTTGGGTCAGAAACTACTGCAGCGATCACCGGCCAAATCGGCGTTGTCAGACGTGATCCATTTGCAATGATCGCATTCGCTGGTTACAACATGAGCGATTACTTCCAGCATTGGCTCAATATTGGCAAGAAGCTAGAGGCCGAAGGTGCTGTATTGCCGAAGATCTACTGCGTCAACTGGTTCCGCAAAGATGAAAATGGCAAGTTTGTTTGGCCAGGCTTTGGTGAAAATATGCGCGTCCTCTCTTGGATTTTGGAGCGCGCCGAAGGCAAAGCAAAAGGCAAGGAAACCCCGTTTGGCATTACTCCCGAATATAGCGATATGCATTGGGGCGGCCTTGATTACTCTACTGAGAAATTCGCTAAAGCAATCACTGTTGCAGTTGACGACTGGAAAAATGAGCTGAAATTGCATACAGAGTTGTTCGATCACCTAGGTGAGCGATTGCCCAAAGAGTTGAAAGAGACTCGAGCAAAGATCGAACAGCGCTTAAACGCTTAATCTCTAAAGCACATAGTCACCATTTACGCTTTACCCAGACTAGATAAATGACCAAACCCCAACACCATGAAATCGTGGTGATTGGGGCGGGCATTTGTGGTGCAAGCATTGCAAGTGAATTGCTAGAGCGTGGCAAATCTGTCTGCGTTATTGATCTTGCGAACTCCCCAGCCACCGCTTGTTCAAGTCATGCCTATGCGATTGCGCATCCTCATATTGGAAAAGGCTCCCCCCGTTTATTGCGCCTAACGCGCTTAGCGTTTTTATTGGCCGAGGCCAGGTGGGGCAAGGATTGGCGGGTACATGGTATTTTTCAGCCCACAAAAAAAGATAGAGAATTTAATCGCGCAGAAGTCTCTGCACATTTGGCCGCCCTCGACTTAAAAGACGATATCGCGATTGCACTTGACGTTGATGAAGCAGAGCAAATATGCGGCATTAAACAAAGTGGAGTATGGATTTCTCGGGGAGCCTCGCTTAATTTATTGGAGGCAAGCAATGCCCTATTGCGTTCCCAAGAGCGCTTAACCTGCATTTGGAATACGCGTGTCGCAAGACTAGAGCAGATTGACGAAAAGTGGCAGTTGTTCAATGATGCCAATAAAACCATTCTTTCTGCCGACAAGGTGGTGGTAGCAAATGCAATGGGATGTAAGGACCTAATGAATACCATTGGTATTCGTCTGCCGCTGAAACCCGTTCGAGGTCAACTCAGCATTTTTTCAATTACAGAAAGCAGTCCCTGGATTAGTAAATTGCCTCGAGTTGGGATATCAGGCGATGGCTATTGCCTACCCGCTGAGCGACTTGAAGACGGCAGTTATGCCTGGATGGTTGGCTCTAGTTTTGATGAAGGCGAGGATGACCTTATACCCAGAGGCGCTAGCGATGATTTTAATCGCGAGCAAGCTCAAGGCCTAGTTGATTATCTCGATGGTAATCCTCAGGATCTCAGTAAGGCCGGAGATTTTGTCGGTGTACGCTGCGTTGCCGGTGATCGCTTGCCGATGATTGGCACGCTTACTCAGCGCCCAGGAATTTTCTTGGCGACTGCTTTAGGATCCAGAGGAATCTTGTGGTCAGCCTTAGCAGCCAAGCTGATTACCGCTCAGCTACTAGAGGATGACTTTGCTTTACTGGCGCGCTTGGGTTTTGCGGCTGACTTAGTGGCAGCGCTAGCGCCCGCCCGTTTCTTTGCGGGAGCCTTAGCTGCACCTGGAGCCTTAGCCTCAAACTCGAAACCAATTTTGCCATCTGCACCCAGGGCTAAATAGGCCTTAAATCCACGACCTGTTCTATTGGATTTGAAGTTGGTCAACAAGTCAGTTTTACCTTCTTTAAGTAATTTTTGAACCTGCTCGACTGCAATTTCTTGTTGTAAAACCACTTTGCCTGTTTTGAAATCGCAGGTTTTACTTGGGCCGGTATTGTTCTCACAAACATAGCGCATGCCATCTTCATAGACTGCGCCAGAACATTTTGGGCAAACTCCTAAAGCTTGGCGACCGGTGAAATCTACGGCCTCAGTTTCTTCATCTTGAGTATTGCCAAAGTCAAACTCTAGTTTGAAACCTGCATTTGGATAGTCTGCATCATCCTCTGGGATTTCACTTAATTTGATAATGGCTGCAAATGGGCGCCCCATTTTGCTACGGAATCCCTGCAAGGGTCCAATGGTTTTCTCGCGCAGCAATTCTTCAACCTCAGGATATTCAAAGGCACGTCCACCGGGAGTTTTACTGATAGTGAATCCACACTTCTCACAAGCAAAGCGGCGATAGTTTTCTTTAACGGGGCCCTTGCAATGAGGACAAGGCGTGCTCATGGTGGCGTAATCGCCCGGAATGGTGTCGCTGTCGTATTCTTTGGCGCGTTTCACAATGCGCTGAGTCATCTGCGCAATTTCTTGCATAAAGGTGTCGCGATTCATCTTGCCCTGCTCAATGAGCGAGAGCTTGTTTTCCCAGTTACCAGTCAAATTTGGTCGTGTTAATTCTTCAACATCGAGCCCGCGCAACAAAGTCATTAACTGAAACGCCTTTGCGGTTGGGATGAGTTCACGCGCTTCACGCACGATATATTTTTCAGCAAGCAAACCTTCGATGATCGCGGCTCGAGTGGCTGGTGTACCTAAACCCTTTTCTGCCATGGCTTCGCGCATCTCATCATCATCAACCCATTTGCCAGCGCTTTCCATTGCAGACAATAAGGTTGCTTCGGTGTAGCGCGCAGGAGGCTTGGTCTTTAAGGGGACAGCCGCTATTGAATCTGTTTGTACCGATTCACCCTCTTGAACGGGCACAAGCTCATCATCAGCCTGATTTGATTTGCCATACACAGTGAGCCAGCCTGGATTAACCAAGACACGACCTTCGGTTTTGAAGTGATGACCAGAGACTTCAGTAATGCGGGTGGTGACGCGGAACTCAGCAGCAGGGTAAAAGACTGCCAAGAAGCGACGAACTACTAGGTCGTACAACTTTGCTTCAGGCTCGCTTAAGTTCTTAGGCGTTTCTAGGGTTGGAATGATCGCAAAGTGATCAGAAATCTTTGAGTTATCAAAGATGCGTTTATTTGGCTTAATCCAACCATACCCCCCTTTTGCTTTGGGATCTTTAGGGTCGCCCTGCAAGATTTGTTTTGCAAATGCACGATAGTCTTGTGAGTTCTCTGCCAAGATTTCCATGGTTTGCTTGACGGTGTCCAGGTAGTCCTCTGGCAGTGCTTTTGCATCCGTACGGGGATAGGTTAAAACCTTGTGACGCTCATAAAGCGCCTGTGCAATACCAAGTGTATTTTTTGCAGAAAAACCAAAGCGCGCATTTGCCTCCCGCTGCAAACTGGTAAGGTCAAATAGCTGAGGGGCAAGCTGTGTTGCAGGTTTGGCCTCTTCGGTGACAGCCGCTTTTTTATCGCGGCAAGCAGCAACAATACTTTGTGCAGCAGCTTCGCTCCAAAGGCGATTCTCGCGTGCATCGGGTTCAGTAACATCTTTCTTGAATTTAGGATCAAACCAGCGGCCTTCATAAACGCCACCCGCCGCAATAAATTCAGCTTTGACTTCCCAGTAGTCTTTAGAAACGAACTTACGAATCAGCTCTTCGCGCTCAACTACGATCGAGAGTGTAGGTGTTTGAACGCGCCCAACAGTAGTTAAAAAGAAGCCCCCGCTCTTGCTATTAAAAGCAGTCATTGCACGAGTACCGTTAATGCCCACCAGCCAGTCTGCTTCAGAGCGACAGCGCGCTGCGTCAGCCAACGGTTGCATGTCTTCATCGGAGCGCAAACTTGCGAAGCCATCACGTATCGCAGCCGGCGTCATAGACTGAAGCCACAAGCGCTGAATCGTCTGGGATGCTTTTGCATGCTGTGCGATCAAGCGGAAAATAAGCTCGCCTTCGCGTCCCGCGTCACACGCGTTAATTAGAGAATTGATGTCTTTACGCTTAATGAGTTTTTGTAAAACCTTAAGACGTGATTCAGTTTTAGCAATGGGGCGCAAATCAAAATAAGGCGGCACAACCGGCAAATTAGCAAATGACCATTTGCCTCGCTTTACGTCATACTCTTCGGGAGCTGCAATCTCTAATAGGTGGCCAACAGCAGAGGAGATCACAAAGTTCTCGCTCTCAAAATAGTCCTCGTGTTTGGTAAAGCCGCCCAAGGCCTTGGCAATGTCATTTGCTACCGATGGTTTTTCGGCAATGATGAGTGCTTTCGGGTGATCCACGGAAGAGGTCTTGGAGCTGCTTTTGGTAGATGCTTTAGCCACGCGTTTGCCTAAATTTGAGCCTGAAATGATGTTTTTAATAGGAAAAAAGATGAGCAATTTAAACCAAATCAGGCTTTGGTCGATTGCTTACTCCTTTTTTATTATTAACCGATAAATTGGGAAAAGTCCAAAAAGCCTGTTTTTTCACCATAAAAGCTACTATTTATCAGGCAAAGATTAACCAAAACCGCCTGTATATATAGGGTTTTAGGACAATTCTCTTAAAAAATAAGCTCTTCCAGCACATCTTTGGGGGTTTTTATGAGCTTTGCCCCTTGCTGAATCAGCAGATTGCACCCAACCGAATGGGGGCCCCAAATAGATCCCGGGACGGCAAAAACCTCCCGTCCTAGCTCTGCTGCCAGGCGGGCAGTAATTAAGGAGCCAGAACGTTCTGCCGCCTCAATCACGATAACCCCAAGCGAGAGTGCAGCAATGATGCGGTTCCGCTTTGGAAAGTGGAACGCTCTAGGCGGCGTTCCGGGCGGCAATTCGGAGAGCAAAAGGCCTTGCTTTGCGATGGTTCTAGCCAAACGGAGATGTTCGCGGGGGTAAATGACGTCAACCCCCGTCCCACAGACGGCCATGGTGCAGTGATTGGGTCCCAGGCTAAGGGTTGCATGATGTGCCGCACCATCGATCCCTCTTGCAAGGCCGGAGATAACTAATAGCCCTGCATGGGAAAGCGCTTGGGCAAAATACCTCGCGTTGCCCAAGCCTTCCGGGCTGGCATTGCGAGATCCAACGACCGCAACCATGGGCATTTTGAGTAAATCACGATCCCCATCAATATAGAGGTGTTGTGGCGGGTCACATAAATCAGTCAGGCGTAGCGGGTAGCATTTGTCCCTACGGTCAATTCGGAAACGAGAGTTTGGTGCCAGATTTGTGCGCATCATATGATTTTCAGCCTTGGTTCAATGGGTGCAATTGGGACAGACTGATTGCTCTGTTGGATAATTCCTATATGGCCTTGTTAAATGTCCTTTGTTATCCAGACCCACGCTTACATAAGGTTGCAAAACCCGTTGCGCAGGTAGATGCTCGCATCAAAAAAATTGTCGCTGATATGGCCGAGACAATGTATGAAGCCCCTGGCGTCGGCTTAGCTGCGACCCAAGTAGATATTCATGAGCGAATCGTGGTGATCGACGTGTCTGATGATCAAAATGAGTTAATGGTTTTTATTAACCCCGAAATTGTTTGGTCAAGTTCAGAGAAAAAATCTTGGCGTGAGGGCTGCCTGTCAGTGCCCGAGTATTACGATGAGGTTGAAAGGCCAGCTCAAGTTCGAGTTAAGGCTATAGGCATAGATGGTAAAGAGTTTGAACTTGAAGCGGATGGGCTATTGGCTGTGTGTATACAACACGAGTTAGATCACCTGCAAGGAAAAGTATTCGTCGAGTACTTATCGATTCTGAAGAGAAATCGAATTTCATTAAAGATGAAAAAGCGCGCAAAAGAATTAGTAGGTCAGCGCTAAGCGCCCAATGAAAATTGTCTTTGCTGGAACTCCCGAGTTTGCTGCACAAGCAATGCGTGCAATTCATGCTGCAGGTCATGAAATCGTCTTAGCCTTGACTCAGCCGGACCGCCGTGCTGGTAGGGGTATGCACCTGCAAGCTAGCCCGGTTAAAGAATTTGCGCTAGAGCATGCTATTCCTGTGCTTCAGCCAGAAACACTAAAGCGCAACAGCGCTGATCCAGAAAAACAAGCGCAGGCACAAGCAGCATATCAAGAGCTATTAAAAATAGATTTTGACGCCATGGTTGTAGTTGCTTATGGCTTGATCTTGCCGCAGGAAATCTTAGATATTGCCCATGGCGTTGGCAGACATGGAAGCTTTAATATTCATGCATCTTTATTGCCCCGTTGGCGCGGTGCAGCGCCTATTCAGCGAGCAATTGAATCTGGCGATAGCAAAACGGGGGTGTGCATTATGCAAATGGATGCTGGGCTGGATACCGGCGATACCGTGCTCATAAATGCCCTAGAAATTTCTCCCGATGAAAACAGCAGCACCTTGCACGATCGTTTAGCCACATTGGGAGCAAGATCGATTGTTGCTGTGCTGAATCATTTGGAAGCCGGCGAAAATGTAATATGCACCCCTCAAGAAATTGAAGGAGTTACCTATGCCGAAAAAATACTCAAGAGTGAAGCAGAGATCGATTGGAGTTTGAGTGCTGTCGAAATTGATCGTCGTATCCGTGCCTTCAATCCCTTTCCTGGCGCTACTAGCCATGCCGGCGATACGACAATGAAATTTTGGAACTCCCGCATTCCTAGGGCCTTTGATCTCACTAAGGCTGCGGTTCCAGGAGCTGTTTTGGGCTTTGGCGACGAAGGTGCCTACATTCAGTGTGGTGAAGGCGTTTTAGAGGCATTGGAAATGCAAAAACCAGGCGGCAAAAAAACCAGTGCAAAAACGTGTTTGCAAACACTGCACAGCCCAGATGGCCAAATTTTCTTTTGCAGAAAAGTCTAAATAGTTTGGCTGATAACAAAACATCGCTACCTCTATCTGAAGCAATGACTATTGCTGCGCAGGCTATTGGCGAGGTAATGACTGGCCGATCGCTTACTGAGGTATTGGATGAGCTTGAGCCTCATGAGCGGCCCATAGTGCAGAGCCTTAGCTTTGATGCCTTGCGTAAATGGGTGCGCTCACACGAGTTGATTAAACAATTTATACCGAAGACGCCACCACCAGAGGTAGAGCATTTATTGAGCGTTGCGATTGCGCTGTTTTTAAACGAGAACGCTGAAGGCAAAGGATATGCGGCCCACACCATTGTTGATCAAGCAGTGAGAGCTTGTGGTGAATACGATCAAACCATGTATGCCAAGGGCTTGGTGAATGCGGTCCTACGCAAGGTTGGCCTATTGGTGGAGCCGCCAGCAGGGGAAAGGCGCTACCCTCCCGACCCTATCCCCATGTTCGTTCCCCCTTGGTGGCGGGCTAATTTAAAGCGCAATTATTCGAAGTCTTGGCAATCGATTTTATTCACTCAGGCAAAACGTGCACCATTGATATTGCGCGTAAATCAAAGACAATATTCCCGAGAGCAATATCAGGCACTATTGAATGAGGCTGGAATCTTAGCAAGTCCAATTGATTCCGTTGCGGGAGTCAATTTGTCATCAGCGCTTCTGTTGCCAAACCCCGTACCTGTTTCAGAGTTGCCTGGTTTTTATGGTGGCGCAGTATCAGTTCAAGACGCTGGCGCCCAAATTGCAGCGGGTTTACTTAATCCACAGTCAACGGACCGAGTGTTAGACGCCTGTGCTGCGCCTGGTGGAAAAACGGCGCATTTGCTTGAGCTAGCCGATTGTGAGATGGTGGCTCTAGAGCTCGATGGTGAGCGTCTTGGCAAAATTGGGGGCAATCTAGACCGCTTGCGCTTAAATTCTCCAAAAATAAAAGTAGTTCGAGGCGATGCCTCAAAAACGGCTTGGTGGGATGGGGCACTTTTCGACAAAATTTTGCTCGATGCGCCTTGTTCTGCTTCAGGCATTGTTGCAAGGCATCCAGACATTCCATTTTTAAGGCGCGAGGCAGATATTCGGGCTCTGCAGGAAAAGCAGCGCGGGATTTTGGAGCAGGCATGGAAAATGCTCAAGCCCGAAGGTTTGCTGCTTTATGTCACTTGTTCGGTATTTCCGGAAGAGGGAGAGGCGCAGGCCAATTGGTTTGCTGCCGAGCACAGCAATGCTGTACGATTAAGCGCTCCAGGACAGATTCTGCCAACGAATATTAGCGATGGTTTCTTCTATGCTTTGTTTAAGAAAAATGGGCAATGAGCCAAAGAATTAAACAATTCATCTTTCTATGCTTGATGGCGCTCAGTGTTTTTGCAGGCAGCGCTAGCGCAGAGGGAATCAAAATTAAATCTCTTGAGTTAGAGAGAGTTGAGAATGATTGGCTTTTGAATGCCGCTCTTCAGATTGAGCTTTCACCGGGACTAGAAGACGCAGTTAAAAAGGGTGTGGTCTTGTATTTTCAAACGGAGTTTGAGTTAACGCGCTCGCGTTGGTACTGGTTTGAAGAGAAGTCGGCCCTTGCTCAAAGACAGACCCGCTTGTCTTATCAGCCTATTACTCAGCAATACCGAATTTCATCCGAAGGTTTTACCTTTTCAGCAAAAACCATTGCTGAGGCCTTGCAAGCGGTTGGAATTATTGGTGGTTGGCGAGTAATAGATAACAATCAATTAGATACAAGCAAGTCTTATACGGCTGGCTTACGCATGACTCTTGACTTGAGCAAGTTGCCGAAGCCTTTCCAGGTGAATGCGTTGAATAATCGTGATTGGAATGTTTCCAGCGAATGGCTGCGTTTCCCCTTTTCGCCAACTGGCCCCAACATCGTTAAGCAATGAAGCCCCCATTTACCTTAAAGCTTTTGCGCAAGAGGGCAACCTCAATTGCAATTGGGGTCATTGGTATATTTGCTCTATTGCTTTTAGTGCTGTTATCGATCGCATCTTCTAATACAGAATTTTTTGATAACTACTACATTTGGCTCTATGCAGCCAATATGATCATTGGGGCTTGTCTCATCCTCGTCATTGTGATCCTGGCTGCAGTTATTGCAGTTCGCTGGTATCGGGGTCACTTTGGAACGCGCTTAATAGCAAAGCTAGCCATGATTTTTGCCTTAGTAGGCATCGTGCCGGGCTTAATTTTGTATGGCGTTTCTCTTCAGTTCGTCTCCAAGAGTATTGAAACTTGGTTTGACGTCAAGATTGAGTCAGCACTGAACTCTGGCCTCGAGTTAGGGCGTGTAACTTTACAGGTTGCCCAAGAAGAGATTTTGGCTGAAGGAAACTTTATTGCTGAGCAAATCACCCAGGTTCCCTCCGGCACCAGCGCGGAACAAGTCGGTGCAATGGTGATGAAGACTCGCAATCAGTTTGGCATTCAAGAGGTTAGCCTCTTTAATATGCAGCGTAACGTAATCTTAACTAGTGAAACAAAGCTTAAAAATTACGTGCCACCCCCTACTCCAGACGTGGTAGCAGAGGCATTTAAAAAGAAGGGCATTACTTTTTTAGATCCAATTGAGCTGCAAGGGGGGCAGCGCGGCTATCGAGTGAGGGCGATTGTGCCGATCGTGCGCAAAAAATCCGCTCAAGGTAAATTTGACTCTAACAAAGACGCGGAAGATAAATATTTTTTGCAATTGGTCCGCTATATTCCAGTTCCATTGGCGAAGAATATTTTTGCAGTGGAGTCTGCTTATAGCGAGTACCAAGAGAAGTCTTTGGGGCGCACGGGTTTACGCAAAATGTTTGTGGGTACTTTGACGCTCACACTATTTTTTGCAGTGTTTGTTGCAATTACTTTAGCGCTGCTATTGGGCCGCCAGCTGGCGCGCCCACTTCTGATGTTGTTAAAAGGAACACAAGCAGTTGCCCAGGGTGATTTGTCACCTAAACCCGAGTTGGATACGGGGGATGAGCTAGGAATGCTCACGCGCCAATTCAACGTCATGACAAGACAGCTCGCTGATACCCGTAGCTCTTTGCAAGAATCAAAGGCGTTCTTGGAAAAAGTGCTGGGTAGTTTGACTGCAGGGGTTTGTATCTTTGATAAAAAATACAATGTGGTGTCGAGTAATGCTGGCGCCGACCGCATTTTTGGACAAGACCTGACTTATTTAGATGGTAAGCCCTTAAGTAGTTGTGCTGGCTTGATGGAGTTTGAGGAAGCCGTCAAAGAGGGCTTTGCAACAATGAAGTTAGCGGTTACAAGTGGAGAGACTCAGGACACTACACAAATCAGCCACCAAAAAGTCCCCGTTTGGCAAAAACAAATTCAGCTGCACACTACGAATGAATTTGAAAACGAGCTTGGGGTTACTTTATTCGTGAGGGGCACTGAGCTGACATCTGAGTTGCGGATGGTCGTATTTGATGACATTACCGATGTGGTGAGTGCACAGCGCTCAATAGCTTGGAGCGAAGTTGCTAGACGTTTGGCGCATGAGATTAAAAATCCGCTTACACCGATTCAGCTATCAGCTGAGCGGCTTCAGCATAAGTTGGCTGGTAAGTTAAGTCCTGAGCAGGAAGAAATGATGAACCGCAGCACCGAAACCATCATTGGTCAGGTGCAGGCCATGAAAGAAATGGTGAATGACTTTAGGGATTTTGCGAAAACACCAACCCCACAATTAAGGCCGGTTTCTATCAATGCGCTCACTACAGAAATTTTAGGTCTCTATGAGGGCAGCCCTCTGCGCACGCAGTTAGATGCACATTGTCCTGACATCATGGGAGACCCAACTCAATTAAGACAGGTTATTCATAATCTTTTGCAAAATGCACAAGATGCCACGCTCGAGGGGTCCCATCCTGGAGAGCCAGTTGAGGTAAAAACCGAGTTGGTTCCTTATGGGGAGCACAATGGCATAGAGCAAAAAGCAGTGCGTTTAACAATAAGTGATTCTGGAGTTGGATTTACGGCTAAGATATTGGCAAGAGCATTTGAACCCTACGTCACAACGAAGACTAAAGGTACTGGATTAGGTTTGGCGGTTGTTAAAAAAATCATTGACGACCACTCTGCCAAAATTGAAATACGCAATCGTATGCGGGGAACAGAAGTGGTAGGTGCACAAGTGTCAATATTGTTTATGAATCTAGCAAAAGAGGCGGCCTAAGAATGGCTAGTATTTTGGTTGTTGATGACGAGATGGGAATACGTGAGCTTCTCAATGAGATTCTGACGGATGAGGGCCATACTGTATATGCCGCTGAAAGCGCTGTGCAGGCTCGCACCATTCGAGAGCAAATGCGACCAGACTTGGTTTTGCTAGATATTTGGATGCCAGATACCGATGGCATCACTTTATTAAAAGAGTGGTCGAAAACAGGACAGCTCACCATGCCAGTAGTGATGATGTCCGGTCATGCCACGATTGATACTGCGGTTGAAGCTACCCGCATTGGCGCTCTCAATTTCTTAGAAAAGCCGATTGCCTTACAGAAGCTTTTAAAGACGGTGAGCAAGGCGCTTGAAATCTCACCAAAATATGTTGAGCCCCAAGCAGAAAGGGCAGTTCAATCTAATGCTAACGTAGCGCCCACTCCAAAACCTGTGAGCAATGAATCTCATGCGGCACCGCTTGAGGGTGAGTTCATTAGTGGAATTGCCAAAACCTATTTCGATCTACCCTTGAGAGAGGCCAGAGATCTTTTTGAGAAAGCCTATTTCGAGCATCAAATGCAAATCATGGGTGGCAGCATGACCAAGATTTCGGAATACACCGGTCTTGAGAGAACCCATTTGTACCGCAAGCTCAAAGCATTGGGGATCGATACTTCACGCAATAAGGGCGAACAATAAAGTCACCAGCGAATCATCCTGAATATGGTGATGATTCTTTTGTGAAGCCTGACTACATAAATTGATGCCCCATCAGGCCTTGCTCTTTATTTTTTGAAATTATTCCCATGGAAATTAAGGTCAACTTTCTCGACAAGTTCCGTTTAGAAGCCAAGTTTGACGACTTCACGGTGATTGCGGACCAGCCTATACGTTATAAGGGGGATGGCTCTGCTCCAGGCCCTTTTGACTACTTCCTTGCGTCATCGGCTTTATGCGCAGCATATTTTGTCAAGTTGTATTGCGACACTCGCAATATTTCTACTGAACATATCCGCCTTTCCCAAAACAATATTGTTGATCCCGAAAATCGCTACAAGCAAATTTTTAAGATTCAGGTTGAACTGCCCGAAGATATTTCCGCTCATGATCGCCAAGGGATTTTGCGTTCCATCGAGCGTTGTACGGTTAAAAAAGTGGTGCAAGAGGGCCCAGAGTTCGTCATCGAAGAAGTAAAAAACCTCGATGCAGATGCTCAAACTTTATTGACCCTAAGGCCTGACGTAAATGCGAATACGCATATCGTAGGCAAGGACCTGCCGCTGGAGCAAACGATTGCCAATATGTCCGGCCTATTGGCAAATCTGGGAATCAAGATAGAAATTGCCTCTTGGCGAAACATCATTCCTAACGTTTGGTCTTTGCATATCCGGGATGCACACTCGCCTATGTGTTTTACCAACGGCAAAGGGGCAACAAAAGAGAGTGCCCTAGCCTCGGCGCTAGGCGAATATATTGAGCGGCTCAGCAATAACCATTTTTATGCGGGCACATTCTGGGGTGAGGACATCGCCAATAGTGAATTTGTGCATTACCCAAATGAACAATGGTTTAAGCCGGGTAGCAAGGATGCAATACCAGCAGAAATTCTTGATGAGTACTGCTTAAAAATCTTTAATCCAGATGGTGAGTTGCGCGCTTCGCACTTAATCGATACCAACTCAGGTAATGCGCAGCGCGGCATTTGTTCTTTACCTTTTGTGCGGCAGTCGGATGGTAAGACGATATATTTCCCAACAAATCTTGTTGAAAACCTGTATGTCAGTAATGGTATGAGCGCTGGAAATACATTGGCCGAAGCCCAGGTGCAATGTCTTTCAGAGATTTTTGAGCGAGCAGTCAAACGTGAAATTCTGGAAGGGGAAATTGCACTCCCAGATGTGCCTCATGAAGTGCTTGAGAAGTACCCCAGTATTCTTGCTGGCATTCGAGGGCTTGAAGAGCAAGGCTTTCCAGTTCTAGTAAAGGACGCATCGCTGGGCGGAATCTATCCAGTGATGTGCGTTACTTTAATGAACCCACGGACGGGCGGTGTCTTCGCCTCTTTTGGCGCGCACCCAAGCTTTGAGGTGGCGCTAGAAAGAAGTTTGACCGAGCTACTTCAGGGCCGCAGCTTAGAGGGCCTTAATGATTTGCCACCACCGACTTTTGCAAGTGAAGCGGTAACTGAGCCTAATAACTTTGTTGAGCACTTTATTGATTCCAGCGGCATCGTGTCATGGCGTTTTTTCAGTGCGAAGTCTGATTACGAATTTGTTGAGTGGGATTTCACGAGCAAGACTGAAAATTCCAATGTAGGGGAAGCTGAAAAATTATTTGGCATTCTCAAAGATATGGGTAAAGAAGTCTATGTCGCAGTACATGATCAGCTGGGCGCTATTGCATGCCGAATCTTAGTGCCTGGCTATTCCGAGGTGTATCCAGTCGAGGATCTGATTTGGGACAACACCAATAAGGCCTTGCTATTTCGAGAAGATATCTTGAATCTGCATGACCTCGATGATGCACAACTCATTGCGCTACTTGAGCGTTTAGAGAACAACGAGTTAGATGAGTACGGAGATATTGCAACATTAATTGGCATCGAGTTTGATGAGAATACCCCTTGGGGGCAATTAACAGTTTTAGAGTTAAAACTTCTTATTCATCTTGCATTAAAGCAGTTCGATGAGGCCCATGAATTGGTGGGCGCATTCTTGCAATATAACGATAATGCCGTAGAGCGTAGATTGTTTTATCAGGCATTAGATGGGGTGCTTGAAGTTCTCCTAAGTGAAGATTTAGATCTGGATGACTATGAAGCGAACTTCCGACGAATGTTTGGTAATGAGCGGATGGATGCTGTCATCGGCTCAGTAAGTGGCGATGTGCGCTTTTATGGCCTGACCCCAACTAGCTTAGGGCTGGAAGGGCTTGATAGACACCATCGTTTAATCGACAGTTACAGAAAATTGCATATCGCCCGCTCCAAGAATCAAACAAATGCTGCTTAGACCCTTTTTTAGGTCAAAGCGCAGTTTCATTTATAATCCCAAGTCTTGGCCTGGTAGCTCAGTCGGTAGAGCAGAGGATTGAAAACGTAGGATAGAGGACTAAAACAGTTCTGCACATTAGGTCTAAGCTGGTTGCGACCAACCGCCCTACAAGCACCGAATCTCGTGGCTCGCAGCGGTTTCAAATATTTCCCAAATGGCATCCGCAGCGTTGAGTTGGCGTGGTATTTTGTGTTCTAGTTAGAATAAAAAAGTTAAGCGTCTAGTTACGAGACGCTTGAATTAAGAAACAAGCCCCCACAAAATTTAAAGCCATAGATATAAAAAATACTTGACTTTAATTCCATATATTTTTCTCGCTTCTTTTATTTGTTAAATAAAAATCAGTTTTACTTTAATTCGCTAAATTCTTAAAATAGAGGTTAAGCATTAAGAGGCAGTTTTCCATTCTTGAAAAAAACTGCGCTAAGAAAAGGAAAAAAATGTCGTCCATTTATCCTGCAACGAAACTAGTATTAGATAAGACTAAAGACAGGCAAACATATTTGTGGAAATGGACACAAGAGCTCAAGCAAACTATTGGAGCATCTTTTCCTGAAGACAGATGGGAGCTTCTTGGACACGGCTTAGTCGTAGAGGGAGAAGACGCTGATGATTGTGAACAATCCATCAGATTGATAAGTGAGCAATTAAATATTGGGTTTCAATATTTAAATTCCACGCAGATATTTGATATCGAAGATCTGGTTGGTAAAAACTTTTCTTATCCAAAGATAGTATTCATAGAATCTGGTGATTGGATTCAATCTTCTAGTAATGATGACGAATCACTCCAAAAGCAAAAAAAAACCACTGAATTTCTTAAAAATTTGGTTGGTAAACCCATTGTTTGTGTTTTAGTTTCTGACAGTTATGCAGATATTGCGACTTGCTTTAGGTATCAAGGGATCTTCGATCGCCATCTGCAGTGGATGGAGCCAACGCCAGAATTCATCGGGCAAGACCTAATAGACTTGGTTGGTACTGAAAAGTTTGATATCTCGATATTGAATTCAATGAATAGGCTGGGGTGCATTCTATGTTCTGATTTTCCAGTTTTCAGAAGGATTGGTATGCTGGCATCAGCCTTAAAGCGTATTGCCCATTTTCAAAACAGGCAAATACAGTGGCAAGATATTTACCGCCTCGTTACAAGTGGAACTGGGGATGGATATGAGTCCACTAGAAATAAACACGATTTACAGATTGCCGTTCACGAAGCGGGACATGCACTCGTCACGATTTTAGAATCGGGAAATAAAAATATTCCTGAGATTGCAACTATTCTCCCTGGTAAAGGGTATGTTGGCATAGTTGTAGAGGACTATCAGCGTGCCTACGAGACTGAAGGACCTCTTTCATTTAAGGCGGCTTGCACCAAAATTCGGATCGCAATAGCTGGCAGAGCAGCTGAAGAATTAATTTGTGGACAACTTGAAGTCGATGTTCACTTGGCGCAAGACGATCTAAGGCGTGCATCACGAATTGCATTTGATTTAGTAACTAAGGGCGGATTTGATTGTGTGCACGGGGAGAAAGAGCTTTTAGGCTCCAATCTTTTCATCCCAGACCGAGAAGCGAGCAAGACTAATGATTATTATTCAAATCAAGCTCGCACTTTGCTGGAAAAGCAATACGAGGCTGTAAGGTTTTTGCTTACAGAGCATCGCGATAGCTTGGAGCTCATAGTTAACGAGCTATTAAATAAGAAGTTACTAACACATCAAGACTTCAGGGAAATGGGCTTCTCCAACAAGGAAAGTACATATTCCAAAAAGATTGCGCAATCAGCCCAATTGACCCATTAAAAAGTAAATTATTAATTTAAAGTTTAATTATTATCAATCTTGGAATGATAAAAAGCCTATTTAATTAACAAAAAAGGAACCACATGACTTCATTAAAAGACTTACCAAAAGAGGATGAATTTCACGGTATTAAGTTTATTCAATCAGAAACAATTGAAAATGAAGAGACTGGTGAAATTGAGACAAAAACTCGTGAAGTTAAAGTTGGAACCTACTCTCTTATGGGCTGGTGGAAAGGGATTCTCGGTAATGAGGATACGATTGATATTTCTGAAGACTCAGAAAATGCAACGCTTGCTTATACCTTAAACCTTAATGATTTGGATGATGATGTTGCCGAGGTCGTTTCCAGGGAGGCTCCAGTTTTTATTGAGGTAACCGAGCAATACTATCCAAACCATCCTTTGATAGTCTTTTATTGTTATCCAGCAGGGCTATCTGGCTTAAGTGATGATGAGACAGAAAACATGGCCACTTACATTGGAGAGGTAAATCTAAATGACATGATTCTTGGTAACTTCGAGATGAATGTCGATGAAGACGGAAGTGGAACAGTTCGCTATAAATCAAGTTTGTGCCTTAAAGGTATATCCGTTGGAAAGTCTGAGGCAATTGCAAGCTTTGTCGCCATGTCTGACGCACAACTACAAAAGGGTATTAGTGAAATAGTCAGAATGATGAGTGCATAAATTAAACAACGCTATTTTGCTAACCAAGTCAAAGCTTCTTTTAAACCTTCAATGCCCACGCAGGCTTTGGTTAGCTACGTATCGTCATGAGCTTGCTAAGCAGGATTCAGATAGTTTGATGCGAATAGCTGCTGGGGATGAAGTGGGCGCTTTAGCAAGAGAGCTATCACCAGAGGGTGAGTTTATTAGCACCAAGTCTTCTAAGGAGGCGTTGGATTTAACCGATGCGGTGATACGTAAATCTCCAAACCTTCCCCTATTTGAGCCCGCGTTTATTACTGATGACTTACTGGTTAGGGTAGATTTGCTATTCCCGCAGGATAAACATTACAAGCTAGTTGAAGTTAAATCTTCTACGTCGGTTAAGCCCTATCAATTTCAGGACGTAGCAATTCAAACGTGGGTACTGAGAAATGCACAGCCTAAGCCTGTAATGAGCTACCTAGCTCATATTAATAGTCAATTTGTGTATGGCGGAGACAATAATTACGATGGATTTTTAGAAGAGGTTAATCTCACCGATGAAGTAAAGAGCCTCGTTGATCTGGTCCCAGAGTGGCTAAGCGATGCCAAGAGCACAGTAGCATTAAAAAATGAGCCAGTAGAGATTAAAACGGGAGATCAATGCACCAAGCCTTTTGACTGTCCGTTTTATGAGCATTGCTCTTCTTTTGAGGAAAAAACGGAATACCCCATTGAGATATTGCCTTATGCGGCTAAGGTGGTTGAGCAATTAAAAATTGCAGGCTATAAAGATCTGCGAGAAGTGCCAGATGGTTTATTGGAAAAAGAAAGGCATCTTCGAGTTCATAGAGTTACAAAGTCAGGGATTGCAGAGCTAGATCCAGCCGCTAAGTTAACTATTGATGCCTTGGCTTATCCCCGTTTTTACTTAGACTTTGAAACCATAAGCTATGCCATTCCTAAAATTCCTAATACTCGTCCTTTTGCACAAATACCCTTTCAGTGGTCATGTCACGTTGAGAGTGATGAAGCCGCCATTGAGCATAAAGAATTCTTAGATACCGAGAGCCTGGATACTAGACGTAAATTTACCGAATCATTGATTAATGTGTTGGGTGGTTCTGGGACGATATTTGTCTATAGTAGTTTTGAGCAATCGAGGATTAGGGAGATGGGTCGACTATTCCCTGATTTACAGCCAAAGCTAAAAGAGATTGAAGAGAGACTTTTTGACTTATACAAACTCTCTAAGGAGCATTACTACCACCCGGATATGAAAGGATCTTGGTCGATTAAGAAATTGCTACCAACTGTCACAAATCTAAGTTACAAAGATTTAGCGGTGCAAAACGGTGGAATGGCACAAGAAGCCTACAAGCAGCTGGTTTCTGATGAAATGGCAGAAAAAGAAAAGCAGGAAATTAGAAAAAATCTATTGAAATATTGTGAACAAGATACGTGGGCAATGGTTGAGATAGTTAAGAGTTATAAAAAATAATGAATAAGAAAATAAAATTTTTTAATTTAAATATCAAGCATCCCTATGAAGGCTATAACATTAATGGACAGAGCCCTGCAGAATTTTGGTTGGCTAGCAAAAGAGCTCCAATTTTTTTTGGAGGCGATAGTGTTGAGCAAACTCTAAGTGGCAATTTTTCAGAAAAATTAAAGACCCAACAAAAAAATGAAGTTTTAAGATTTCTTAAAATCAATGAAGACTTAGAGGAAAAAAAATATGAAGTTCATATAGTCACCATAGATTCTGGAATGGTTTGGGTTTATAGGATGATAGGGAAGCCAAAGGAATGTGAAAAAATAAAATTTAAAAAACACAAGGGCGCCATGGTCGATCGGATAGATTGGCCCAAATACTTTGATATTGAATTGCTTTCTGAGCCAATGCCGGTTTCAAAGGTCCCATATATCCTTGCGAGTATGAAGGCAAACCCAGCTTTTTCCCGACGTACATTTGCGGAGATTGGAAAGAATGAAAAGTATTCTGGAAACATTGCTGCAATTCAATTTTTGACCAAGAAATGGCAAGATGGTTTTAGAGTTGATCCGCTTGATTGCCTCTCAAGCGTTGAGTTTGAGACTTTACTTGCAAAATTATTTGAAGATAAAAAATGCTTTGTGCCAGCATATAAGGGCGGCTTTTTTAAGGACATTGATTTCTTTGCAAGAGTTCCACCTGATTTCAATATGGATGGAATGGCAAAACCTACGGGTGAAGATATTAGTGTTCAAGTTAAATTAAAAATATCTAGCGTTGAAGATCAAAAAAATCTCTCTGAGTGGCTAGAGAAATCAAAATTACATTATTTAATTTCTCTTGATTCAATATGCCCTAATGTATTAAAAAAATATGCAGATACAGGTAATTATCTAATGCGCGATTGGGTTAGAGAGTCCATTCTTAGGTCAAGTGCTGTATCAGATTGGCTTGATGAATCTGTTAAATGGCTACCGAAAGAGAAGAGAATTTATTAATAATAGTTTTCTATGATTGGGGAGTATATGGCTAGGAAAGTAATAAAAAAAGAAATAATTAAGTGGCTTGAAGCTATTGGATGGGAGGAGAGGCCAGAGGAAAGGGAGGATGGAAAAGGCTCCAGTCTATCCTTTGGATATGCTGCAGGAGGCGAGTATGGTCTTGACTGCTTGTTAATCGCAGATGAGGCAGATGGGGATGAGGAGGGAATGTTGACATTGGTTGGCACAGTTAGATTTAGTATTCCTGAAAAGGCAACACAAGAAATTATCGATCTTTGTCTCCACTTTAGGAAAGATGAAGGAAATTTATATTTTTCTAAATCAGGAGTTTTAAATTATATTCATGCACGATCTATTGAGGCTTTGGAGAAGGGTGTTGAGGATATTGGTAGCGAGCTCAATAAGATGTTGGATGAAATGAGTGAATACATTGAGTTTCTGGCTCCATCAATAGTTGGCATTGCAAATGGTGAAATAGATTATGAGGGCGCTATAAAAATTCTAGAAAAAGGAAAAGAAAATATGAAAAATGAAAATTTTATTAATTCAGGCGATATTTGTATTGAGGCTTTGAAAAAGGTATTAGATGATGCTGGTTTTGCGCCATCATTAGATGATGATCAAGATCTATATGTCTCAAATGATCATATTGAATTTGGTACTTTCATGACATTTGATGCCGATACAAACCTACTTCAATTTCATACTTATGCTGGCGTTAAGCCAGGCGTGAGCGAGGTAGATATGTATAGCTTTATCAATTTACTGAATTCTACAATTGCTCGCCCTCAGTTTTTTGCAGCTGGATCAGAATCTGATGGTTTCTACCTTTACGGCAGATACTTTTTATCTACCCAGTTTGGTATTGATACAAAAGCATTTGTTACTACCTTAGAGAAATTTGCTGGCGCTTTTATGGCTGGAATGCGGCAGGATAAAGACGATATTTTCTTTGATTAATTTAAATAAAATTCCCTGTTTTGAGTTCCATCGGCATATGACACATTCATAGCGTTAAGTAGAAAAAATTAACTAAAAAAGTAAGAAGGGATATTTATGAGTGGCTATAGCGACGCAGAATTAGTAACCAAGTTGTCTAAAAGAATGAGTAAGGCGGTTGACAATAACGAAATTGCTCTGGAGTGCGAATTTAATTTAGGCTCTAATATTAATGAGAAAATCATTCTAGACTTATCTCAAGCGATGATCGATGGATTTGCAAATTATGAGCCAGACCCAAATGTACCCACTTTAATTAGATGCTCAATTCGCCATGAAAAGGATGATTTTTACAGAGAAAATTTTTATGTAATGAATCCTGAGGGATATATGCCGCCAGATGAAATTACGAGCTCAGAGATTCAACAATTGATGGAGCTTGTTGGAAAAGAGATTGCTCAATTTCAGAATGAAGGCAAAAAAGATTTAGACAAATATAAGGTGGCGTTTGATGTATTTGCCCTATATAAATCTTAACTTGTTAAATTTCTAAGATTGGATATGAAGCATGGCATCAATACTGAGTCTCACCGAGTTTTTTGAAAATAAATTAGAAGCTCCTATGGTCAATAATCGTTGGAGCTGGGGTGCAGTCAAGTCAGATGGATCCGCTGTTTATTTGTCCATTTGGCAAGATGAGATCAAGCGGGATGACCCTAAGGACCCAAAGTCCCCAACTTGGGTGGATGTTTTATGGGATGAAAAACTTTGGAGTGGAGTGAGTGAAGCGTCAACCGCTAGAAATGAAAGAATCAGACATATTGATTTGATTAAATCTGGCACTCCAGCCTATGCCTTAATCAAGATTGCGAAAGATCCCAAGACAATACCGAGAGAAATGAAGGAATTTAATTCGGACTATTTAATTGGGCTAAAAAATAAATTCAGATTAACTGAAGCTGGAATTTTGCAAGCAGAAATAGGCGAGAGATATCCTCTATAGGCTCTGAGCATTAATGTTCCACTGCTGAAGAAGGATTCATATGAGTACAACAGCAATAATTGAGTATCAAGCTGATAGTGGAGTTTGGCTTAGATTTGCAGATTGTGCTAGCCATCCTGCTGCCGTAAAGCGAATGCTTGATGCTTGTCTGAGTAGCCAAAGCTGGATTAAAAAGGCGCGAGCAATAGATAGCGATACCAAGCAACTTATTGATATGGCAATTAAATAATTCAGGCTACCCTCATCCTGTCAAGCCTCGTTAGATAGAGGATAGTTAATTACCTGTTCTAAATGGAACATATTTATTCGGCGTCTAGTTATGGGACGCTCAATGGCAGCTATCGGCCAATAAGAGACAGACATTAATTGCACTTAATGTATTTATTCTTATTGGCATCTACAAGGTAGCCATCAAATACTAGCAACGGATCAAATTGCTTTTCACCAAGAATTGCGAACTTGAATCCCTTGGGAGCTGCTTGATTAGCCCCGAACCAAGAGTAGGCTGTCATGAAGCGAAAGGTCTTGCCATTAACGGTCAAATCAACATCAGACGCAGTTCCATCCTTCTCAGGGTTGACTGGTCGGTACTCTAGAACAGTTTTGCCATGACAGTAAACAACACCCTGAGCCTTTTCTAGCGCTAAAACAGGTAAGGATATGCACAAATGTAGGGCGAATAGGACTCTAAACATATAAAATACCTTCAATTCTAATAATGATCTATCTGCATGAATATTAAGCTACTTACAGCATCCTGTTTAGCAGTCTTATTGCTTGGTTCCTGTACTACCTATCGCTACGAATATATTGCTCCGCACAGTGAGTCTGGAAAGACTTGTGCGGTCCAGTGCATGAATACTAAGAATGTTTGCTATAACGGTGCTCAAGCCCAAGCGCAAGCAAATGTAAATACCTGCCATCAGCAAAATAGCTTCAGCTATCAGGCTTGCGTAAACCGTGCGCAAAGTCATGATGACGTAAAAAAATGTAATCCTAATCCACAGTATTGTTCAGTCAATCCAAACTATTGGAATTGTGATGAATCCTACAGGCAATGTTTTGCCGCTTGTGGTGGCATAGTTAATGTTTATAAAAACGAGTAAATATAATGAAAATAAAATTACTGTCCCTAATACAAGCAGCATTGATTGCCTTTGGAGTTGGCTACGCCAATATCAGCTTAGCGGTATCTTGTACTGACAATACAAGCCCAACTGCTAACTGCACAAACTTGGTAATCAATTCAAATGCAGGTGTGCTTGTTAATGATTTTGCCATTAGTTCAACGGGGATCTACTCCGTGAGGGTTACGACTGGCGGAACATTTTCATCATTTATTAATAATGGAACAATTAATTCTGGCTCTACTGCTTCAGTTGCTATTGGTACTCCAGTAGGGAATTTTGTGAATAACGGGACGATTGGCAGCTTTACTGGTTCCGGTGGTGTTACCGTCGGGCCATCTGGCTCAATTACGACCCTAACTAATGCTGGATCCATAACGCCAACTGGGGGCAATGCTATTCAAAACCAAGCGGGGGGTTATATTGGATCGATCATCAATTCGGGAGTAATTGGATCTGGTTCCACTTATGGTATCGCCAACGCAGGGACAATCAACACTATCACCAATACAGGGAGAATCAGTGGTGGAGTAGAAGGAATCCAGAATGGAGGAACAATTGGGGTAATTAACAATTCAAATGGCTCCCTTTTTTATAACGGGAAACTTCCGGGTACATACAATGTAATCATTAATAGTCCAACTGATTATGGTCAGATACGTCTTCAATCGGGTTCTGGGACAATGGATTTTGGGATCGCTTCACAATCAACTATTCCACTCAATACAACTACCTATGGTTCAGTTTTGAATGGATTTTCTGCTTTAAATATCAATACAGCCACCACTACTGGCGCTTTTGTCGGCGGCCTGGTTACTACTTCATGGGTTTTAAATAATTCATCAGGAACTACTTGGGATTTACAAACAACTAAGACAGTCGCCGCATCGCCAGTAGTTGCTGGAAGTAGTGCCGGTACAAATTTAGCGTATGTATTTGCTGGCCAAGCAGCCAATGCCACTGTGCAATCCAATGGGGTAACAATAGGTTCAGCGGTCAGTGGTTTAACGCAAGCTCAAGTAAATCAGTTGCAAAACGTTCACGCTGAAGGTTACTCATCTAATATGACTATTGGACTTGAGCAAATGGCGCACATTACCAATACTGTAATGGACCGCATCCATGCACCAATGAGTGCATCACCATCCACCAAGGTTTATCAAGATGACGAAGGTCGCTATATCTGGGCTGATGCTGCGGCAGTTAAGGGAACAGTAAATAATTACAACAACCTTGCTGGCTTTGGATATAACTTGTATGACGTTATTTTTGGTGGTGACATTAAGCGCTCTAAGGATGGCGGATTCGGCGTTTTTGCAGGCACCGGTAGTACATCGATGACTGAGAGTCAGCAGGTTACTCAAAATTTCAACACAACGAACTTTTATGCTGGCTTATATGGTGCGCTCAATTTTGCTGAGCAAGTAAAGCTCTCTGGAGCTTTGGGATATATGTATGGCAGCACCAATGCCAATAGAAGCGCTCCCAATGTGGGAGATTTAGTCGGCGGTAATGCAACTAGCTCATTTAAATCTAATGGAGTATATGCAGCTGCAAAGCTGGCTAAAGCATATCAAGCTCAAAACTTTACTGTGTCACCATTTCTAGGAGCTTCTTACTCGCAGCTCTGGATGGGTGGCGCAAGTGAGCAGGGTGGTAATACCTTTAACTACGGTATTAATTCAGCAACCGCTTACACTGCAGTGACATTTGCTGGAGCAGATTTTATTTACCCGCTACTAAAGGGTACAAATGACCCACTGTCTTTAATTGGGTTTTATAAGTTTGGTTATGACTGGTATGCCAACAGCGCTTCAGCTCATACAGTGACAGCAACCACTTCCTTTAACGGCAATACCCAATCATTTGCTCAAGTCGGCGCTAACATGGGACCAGTTTCTAATATGGTGGGCTTGGGTATTCAAGGCGGAATTACGAAAGAAATTTCTGCACGCATAGGTGTTGTTGCCTCATACAACACATATGGTCATGAATACGGTGGTGGCGCTGAATTAAGGTTTAAGTTTTAAGTCTTTAACGGCTGCTTTGGGTCGTTAGCGGCCGCTCATATCAAGCCTCGATAGATAGAGGATTAGTTATCCTCTACGCAACGCTTACCGCAGACAGGATAGAAAATCCCCACCAAGCCGCAGGATCAATAGCTTTTTAGAAGAGTTAACCACAGTGGACACATTTAGACAGCTTAAAAACAGTTCCGCTATAATTCCAAGTCTTGGCCTGGTAGCTCAGTCGGTAGAGCAGAGGATTGAAAATCCTTGTGTCGGTGGTTCGATTCCGCCCCGGGCCACCAAATTCAAATAATGCCCTGCTCATGCGGGGCATTTTCTTTTGGGCGGGCTGGATTAGCCACCATAAGAGCCGGATATCCCCATCATGAACTGTCCTTTTAAAGGACGAAGCAATTAGACATCCCTGTGTCAGTAGATGTCGTTTAAAACGACAATTCAATCAAATAGCTCTTTGATTAACCCGCTTTGATAATTCCTCGGCCGACTCTTTTCGCTCACTGTAGCGATCGGTCAAATAAGTTGAAACTGAGCGAGTCAATAAGGTAAATTTAACAAGCTCTTCCATGACATCAACTACTCGATCGTAATTGGCCGAAGGTTTCATGCGATTGTTATCCTCAAACTCTAGAAATGCTTTGGGCACTGACGATTGATTGGGAATTGTGATCATCCTCATCCATCTACCTAGAATTCGCATTTGATTGAGCGCATTAAAAGATTGCGAACCACCGCTCACTTGTAATAAAGCTAAAGTTTTGCCTTGAGAGGGTCTGACAGCGCCAACGCTAAGTGGTATCCAATCGATTTGAGATTTCATCAGCCCTGTCATAGCGCCATGGCGCTCTGGACTACTCCAAATCATTCCCTCTGACCACTCTACAAGTCCTCTGAGTTCTACTACTTTGGGATGTGTTTCGGGAGCGTCATCTACTTGCGGCAATCCATGAGGATTAAAAAACTTAGTCTCACAGCCCATCGCCTTTAATATGCGTTCCGCTTCTTCTGCTAAAAGGCGACTAAACGATCTTTCTCTCAATGAGCCATACAACAGCAATATCTTAGGAGGATGATTTAACGGAGCGCCAGCTTGAAGCTGTTCAAGGTAAGGATTTTGAAATAGTGCTTTGTCGATATTAGGAAGGTCGGTCATAGGTAGAGTGTAATGAGTAACTGGCTGTAATAAAACTGTCATAGATTAGCAAAATAGATTCCGTACAATCAAATATCAAACAACAAAAAGTAGGATCTAAGCCAAATGAAGCAATACAACATTCTCTTTCTATGTACCCACAACTCCGCTCGCTCAGTATTGGGAGAGGCTTTGGCATCTACACATCAAAGTGGATTATTTGTTGGTTATTCCGCAGGATCAACTCCTGGCACTTCAGTCAACCCATTTGCGGCTGAATTGACTAAAGAAATGGGATACGATCAAAGCAAGTTGAGAAGTAAGAGTTGGGATGAGTATGGCCTGCCCGATGCCCCCAAGATGGATTTCATTGTGACTGTTTGTGACAATGCCGCCGGTGAAGTCTGTCCAGTATGGCCCGGTAACCCAGCGACAGCTCATTGGGGCTTTCCTGATCCATCACAAGTTCAAGGGACAGACGAAGATAAGAAGCGAGCCTTCAAAGATGTCATGATTGGTTTGAAAAAGCGTATCGAGCTTTTAGCGTCTATGCCGTTAGAAAAGCTGGACTCAATGAGCTTAAAAGAGATTCATACCAAGGCCTAATTCTTAACTAGAGTCAGACATCCTCGGCCCTGGTCGATTCCGCCCCGGGCCACCAAGAAACACCAAAACCACCCTCGGGTGGTTTTTTCATTTGCGGTTCGACTAATTAGATTCACTTAGAATCAAGCTATGCGTTTGATGTCTATTGCCACCCTCATCTTTTTATTCAATACAGCTTTTATGCCTGTGTTCGGGATGGCTCACGAGCAATCACATCAAGCTCAGGAAGGTGTGGTCCAAATTGCTTGGAATGATGATCAATCTAGCAATGGCTTATTTCAAATAGCCCACGATGATCATCAGGTTCAAGCGGGCTCTAGTGATTTGGATGAGCACTCTAGTGACCATCAATGTCATCATATTTCAGTAATAGGGATGGTGAGCTTCGAGGGCGGGCAAGTGGTAATTCACTCCTCTGGCCATATTTTTTCTGAGCCAATTTTTCTGATTCAATCTTTTCCTGCTTTCATCGAGTATCCGCCCAGAAGCGCTTAAACAAATAGCTCCGTACTCAATCTATTGCGATTGAGCATCACACATTTGTTTAGGGTTTTATATGAAAGCGATCAAAGTTGTTTTGTTTGCCTTGGCTTTAGTCTCCAGTATTTATAGCGCAGTAGTAAATGCGGAAGAGTCTATTGATGACCGTACACTGATTTTGTTGGTAGGTCCCGCAATGGAGAAAAATACAGTAGATGGTTCAAAAGCCTATGGCACTTCATTGGCTGTTGAATTTACGGCGATTGAACATCAATTAGAAATTGAGGTGGAAACGCAGTATCTGAGTACATCCAATCCAAAAGAGCTCGGCGCCCAAATCATCTTTAAAAAACCATTTGAGTTGGCATCCGATATTGAGCTTGGCGTAGGCTTAGGGCCTGCTATCTGGAGGAAAACAAGCTCCCCCAGTAGTGGCCTTCAATCAGGAGTTTCCTTCGTCGCAGATTTTATGTTTTGGACAACAAAGAAAGTCGGGTGGTATCTAAGTCCTAGTTATACCTACGGCATGAGTGGTGGTGCCGAGAGGGTAATCGGGCTTTCAGTGGGATTATTGTTTTCAATGTAAGGATTGGATCAGTCATCCTAGGCCCTGGTCGATTCCGCCCCGGGCCACCAAGATTCAAAAAGAGAGCTTTTAGCTCTCTCTTCATTTCTACCCTAGCTATTTGTGTCTAAGTTAAGCAATGGTGTACCCACCTTAGTTCTAGCGTCTTATGTCGTTGCTTAGAGCTTCTAATCTAATGATCAGGATGTTTAATCCTGTCCTACCGTTTCTGCTATTCAAGTGGTCATGGTCGGGGCACCCCACGCATGAAGTGTCCTTTATAAGGACGCTTGCATATTAGTTAGTGAGCGTGGCTTAAGTCAACGCTTATCGGTTGTCCAAGTATTTTTTAGAAAATAAAATAGCTGTATGACAACAGTAACCCACCCAAAAAGTGACTAAGGTAATCAAAGTACCTGAAAGTCACCTAGAAGTAATCTCCTCACCCCGGCCGGAATCCCAACCCACAGCCCTAAGCCAGCTCAAATATGCTGAGCCCACCGAGCTCTATCTGCGTGATGGCGAAGTCGTTATTCATCGCAGACCCGGAAGTCCACTTTGGCATTGCCGCTTTAGATTACAAGATGGCTCGTGGCATCGTCAGACTACCCGTCAAGCCAGCATTGAGCACGCTGTACGAATGGCTTGCGATCTTTACGATGAAACCAGATTTCGCCAAAGACTAGGGCTTGCACAAAAGTCACCCACGTTTGCAGAAATTGCACACGCCACTCTCTACTCAATGCGGCAAGACTTGGATGTGGGTATAGGCAAGAGTGTGTACGGTAGCTACATCACCTGTATTGAGAAATACTTTCTACCTTACTTTCAGGACAAAAGACTAGAAGAGATAACCTACACAGACGTGCATGAGTTTGAGGTTTGGCGAAATAGGCAGATGAACAAGGTGCCTAGAGCCAGCACCTTAATGAACTTTGCCAGTGCTTGGACTAAGTTACAACTGGTAGCTATTAGCAAAGGCTGGATCAGCGAACGAGTAGCTATTCCCAAACTCACAGCCAGAGGGCAGAAAGGTAAAACCCGTCCAGCATTCACTCGTGAAGAGATTGATCGCTTATTAGAGTTTATGGAGCCATGGATCAAGCAAGGCAGATTAGAGATTGAGCATGAGACTCGCCCTCTACTGCGCGACTATATTGAAATGCTTTTATACACAGGCATGAGGCATGGCACTGAGGCACTGAATATATGCTGGAACAATATTGAGTGGCACACGCAGGGAGATAAGAAATACCTACGTATTTGGGTGGATGGCAAGACGGGTGGGCGTTGGCTAATTGCCAAACATAAGGCAGTAGATGTGCTCAAACGATTACACAGTAGGCAACGTGCCGTGTGGGATATTCCCTTTGATCGGCTGTTTGAGACTCGTTGCCCAGAGCGGATCTTTGTATTTGCCAATGGTCATCAGCCCATGCGGATTGATGGCGCATTTAAGCGACTAATGCGAGATAGTGGTTTGGGATTAAGTCACGATGGACAGATGCGTACTTTGTATTCCTTGCGTCATACCTACGCTACTTTGGAGCTACTAGAGAACAAGACAGATATTCATACGCTGTCTAAGCAGATGGGAAATAGTGCCGCCATGATTGATCGTCATTACAGCAAGTTGACGGCAACAATGGCGGCGGATAGGTTGGCTTGAGAACCTACTAGAACAAGGTGACTAAATTACTAAATCTGAATGAAATTTTTGTATTAATGAGTCTTGAATCTCTTTATCACTTAGCATTAAATGATTTATGGCCTCCGTTTGATTGTTGTAGAACTCACTGTCTAATAAACACCCATTTTTTAAGTGACGCAATAAGTCATGTTCAATGTTTACAAAGGATTTCATGATCCTATTTCGAGCTGACCAGCTCCTTGCGGCATTTGCTAAGTTATTAAGTAACAAATAATCAGACTTACAAGTGAATGAACAAATCAAAGGATACGTGCCAGAAATTTTTACGAAGAGAAGATTATTAGGCTTGAAATTAATTACATTTGTTACGTAATTAAACTGTCCAATATTTAAAGTTTTAATTAAGCACTCAAGCTTTGAGAGTTCAGCACAATGATTATTTTTATTCAAAATAGAATTCTCAAATATGATGCTTCCTTCAAACCAATCTTCAATTCTTGAATCAAGAGTATTTGAAAATAGGAATAGTTGACTTTTTGGCTCAAATATTTTTTTCATATAAGAATGAATGGCCCGCTATGGGTTCGCGGGCCATTTCCACAAATTAAGGAGTGCAAATTGATGAAGTTTTTTTGCGGCGCGCCAGCCTGTCAACGTTATGAAACAGGTTTCTGAATGACCCATTAGCCCCTTGAATAGTAGGCAACAGCTCATCACTAGATAACGAAATGCCTGCTTCATTGGCAATGGATTTGGCAATATCCAAATAAGCATTCGGATTTGCCGCATTCATCTCAACTAAGATGCAACGATCTAACATGCCTTTGTCTAGTTGCGACACATTGTTTGTTGTGAGCACAAATACACCTAATGTCGTATTCAAGGCCGTTTTCAAACTTTGTTGCGCCAGCTTGGTTAAGTTATCCACCTCATCAAGGATGAAGTAATGAAGGCCGCTGACGTTTAGCGACATTGTTGTCATGATTGCATCAATCTTAGTCATTAGCTGTGGCCCATTAAAGCCCTGCTGACAGCCTATAAACACTGGATCCCAAACTAACTCTTCTTTAGTTTTGCCATATTCAATGTGGTTAGGTAGCATTTTGGCCAGTGTGGTTTTGCCTGTCCCAAAGACTCCGTATAAAAGAATCGCTGATTTGCCGCTGTAAGGTAATTCTTCGGCACCCGAGACAATATCTTCAATCCGCAATTTAGATTCATTATTTCCAAAGATGATGTCATCAATTGTTTTAGGCTCATGATTATTTCCTTTCGTAAACATTTGTATTCCTTTCAAATAAGAATGGGGAACGCTCATAACATTCCCCTTGATTAATTAAGCAGATTTAGCAACCGCGCCATCTGCATCATTTGCCGCTTTGACCTCTGCCCTAGCTTTATCTTCAAGCTCTTTGCCAACTGCATACAAAGAGGTAAAGGCAGACTTAACCAGTCCGTCTTGACGCAAAACTGCATAGACACCAAAACTGCCGTCAGCCTGTTGCTCCGCTAAAAGTACGCACATATCACCTAGGTACTGAGCATCAGCAACATGTGAGAGCAATTCGGACTTGGCATAGCCAATCGGTGTTTTGCCTTTTAGATTGTTTTTTGCAATCTCAGCTTTGGCCGCAGGCTTGATGTAAGTGGCGCTCTTACCAAGACTGATCTCTTGAACGCCGCCACGCTCTTCCACCCATGCTGAAAAGTCAGTTATCAAAACTTTCTCTTTCATTGCCTGACGAATAACCAAAGAGTAGGTGCTGATACGGCGGCGATCTCTAGATCCAAAAACAGCACGCACTACACGTGTCGCTAATGGGAGATCCTTTTTATATGTGTAGCCACGATCTTTATAGAAAGACTCTAAAGATTCGCTACGTTGTTTAGCTTCTGGAAGTGTCAGGTCACCACAAAAAGCCAAGCAATCGCCCAATACTGCATATAAGGCTTGATTACTTGTTCTATAGGCACCTTGTTCCCAGCTAATACGATTTGCTTCCATATTAGTAAGGGCAACGGTAGTACCAACAGCAACGTTAGCTACTTTCGTTGTGTCCTTTAAAAGGACGTTTGTTGTAACAGGGGTTGTATCTACTGCGTTTAATAATGCATTCATTTTTAACTCTCTTTCTGTATTAAGAAATATGACTGCTTGTTAAGAAATTTAACCGCTTAGCCATAATTAAATTAGAATGCAGAACGGGTATATTTCTGATACTATTAGAAATTCCTGCAATTTACATGCCAAGAAAATGCCAAGAAGATTCCTCGCTCCGTACCCTATATTTGGTACAAAAAACAAAAGACTGCCACTTGGTTATCAAAAGCGCAGTCCTTATTACTGGTGGTGGCAGTTCTTACGCCGTAATCAAGAATATTTAGAGTGTTGTGAGCGTGGCGGCAAAGGAAAACATGCCGAGCTATATAAAGACTTTGGAGATGTGAGAGATGATGACTTTCACAAGTGGTGGACTAAGGACGAGCGAGGACCGAATTTATTCGCCGAAAACTATGGGGCAATGAAATTAACAGAGCTGGAAGATAAGTCACAGTGGCAAGATGGTTGGAGCAAAGATGAGGTGATGATTCTTGCTGTACCACTAACGTCTAGTAAAAGGTATTTACAAAGTCGTTTTGCACAACTATTAAAAGAGCGCCATACGGCAGGACGTGGTAGACCAACTAAGGGATCAACTAAAAGTAATGCCAAGTATCAATTGGCTAGAAATTACACAGTACAAAATTTAGAGAAAACCTTAGATGTATATGACGAATACATTAAGCACAAAGGAAAGAAGCCAAAAGTGCCCAATTGGAAGATAGGTGAGAGCTTAACCTTAATCCCCAAAGCAATGACTTCTCCAAAGCTCTTTCCAGCTATGAATGCCGCAAGGAGGAATACCATGGGCTCAAGCGTAAAAAGGTATCTAAGTAGTGCCGAGCTAATAATTGAGAATGTGGTTCTAGGTAAATTCCCCGCACAGTAAATGTCCTTTAAAAGGACAAATTTGATATCCTAATAACAACTTGTAAGCAAATATGAGGGTTATATGGATTTTTACTACAAAGCACCAGTGTGGGAAGAGGAAAGTGATATTCCTCATACGACAAAGTTAGCTAAACCTATAAAGCCTATAAAGGTTAAGAATGCTCGTGTAATTGATGTTACCGATGCGAAATATAGGCGTTCAACATTTAGTGGCACTTTCTTGCTTGGTGATCAAGTACTTATTCTTGATGGAAAGAACAATGCAACTAGAGTTGAGGTTCTGTGTAAGTGGTTTGGTCATCGACTTGCCACAAGAGGATTGGCTTTTACTGTCAACTTAAAGACAGCAAGGGTTAATGACAACTACACTGGAGAAGTGTTTAGTGACTTCTCCAAGAAGTTAGATTAACTCAACAGCGGCCTTAAGTTGATCGGGACTGCTGTAGAGATAGGTGGCGGTGGTGCTGATGTTGCGGTGCCCAGCTAAGCTCTTCAATATATGAATCGCTGTGCCTTTATTGGCAAGTCCAGTTAAGAATGTGCGTCTACCACTATGGCTACTGGCACCTTCTAAACCAACAGAGCGGTATAGATAAAAGAAGTACTGGGTAAGAGAGTTGGCCGAGAACCCTGCTTGCTTCTGCGTGTAAAACAAGGGCTTAGTGACATCTTTGATTTTGATAGCCTTGATGTACTGAGCCAATTCCTTTTGCATCCGTTCATTTAAGTAAACAGTACGAGCGTGTTTGCCCTTGGTTTGATCGGGCATCAAGCGTACTTCGCCCTTAATAGTGCTGTCGCCGCTTAAAACGTCGTTTATGCGTAGCGCGGCTACTTCAGCTACTCGCATGCCCGCGTAGTGCGTAAGTAGCAACATAGCGCGATTACGTGCTGAATGCCTGCGTGTAGCAACATGATCTAAAACTCTGCGTAGTTCTTGTGGGTTTAAAACTCTAGCTTGTGACATATGTATCTCCCTGAAATGTATTAAATACAGAGTTACAGTATGTTTTCTTAGATTCGGTTTGGGCAACCGAAAATGGCTGAAAAAGAAACGCTTTTTTATCAATGAGTTAGGCAAAAATATAAGAGTAGTACTGTTCTCTTATATTTATCGTGGCATTTTCGCCACGATATTTGATGGCCGTTTAAAACGACCTACAAGCGTTTTAAATTTCGGTTCGGCTACCCAAGCCAGCGACATTATGAGATCAGTGCTTATAAGACTTCTTTGACTGATAGAATAATTTGAAGATATTACTTGTGAGCAAGAAAATGGCATATTACTCAAATAGTCCACAAAAGAATTTAAACGACTTATACAAAATTCTTTTTGAAATGGAGCGCTTTGGAATTCTTAATCAAGATTTTTATCAGCCCATTAACACTCTAATGTCTTCGTTATATCCAGATGAAACCAATGCATACGAAGATGCAAATGAAATTTCAAGTGAAGATGACTGGGCATTGGCGGCCCCTGATGTAATTGAGCTGTGGCCTTATGTTGATGATGTAGATAAAGAACAGTTTATCGAAGACTTTAAAAATGTTATGTATGCCTGCTTCTTTAATGAAGCTTATCTAGTTGCTGATGAAGAAAGTACTGTTGAGCAAATTGTCAGCATGAGAAATATTGACCGCTATAGGGAAGAAATAAGAGTAGATATCGATCTTGAAGCTCAACAAAAGTATGCAAATGTGAAACGAACTGTTTGGTTTCCGGAGGATGTACCACCTGCTAGAGTTGGCATATATGAGGTCTCATCAGAAAGCTATGAGGCCCCATTATTCTGCGGATATGCCTCATGGAATGGTAAGTATTGGTCTTCTGAATACCCGCTGTTATCCGAAGCAAAAGCAATAACAAAGAAAGAAAATGAACATAAGGATTGGTATTCCTTTTGCTGGAGAGGGTTTGTAGAAGAAGTTCGATGAATATTATGGCGAACTACATTCGCCAGTGATTTCGCTTGTCGCTCATCACAATTTCTTTCTTTTGATTGATTTTCGCTAGATTCAATCTACACTGAGCCTTAGGCAACAGGCTCAGTAATAGAAAAGGACTTTCGCTGAGTTCTTTACTACACCACTATAAGCACAACCAAATTGGTAAGGGCGGTTTCGCTATCTCCTTTTACGTGCGGCTTAAAACGCAACAATGACAAAAGCAATAAGTGGCTACCTTTGTCTTGTTTGAAAGTTGCTGTGTAAGCAGGGCTTTCTCGTGATCCATAGAGCTACGTTCTACGATCTTTGTGCTGAATTACATTCTTGAGTCAGTTGGGTAGCAACATCCAACGGCATCCAATTGGTTAGTGACTGCAAGTCTCTGCTACTGCCCAGAATTTCCATGACTGTGACTCTAAGTCCAGCTTTAGGGTGACATAACGACTGGGTGTCACTGCCCTTGTTTCAGTAGTAATAAGTGATGGCATACAAAGCGTTCTTCCGCCTTGTCGTCAAAGTTATTTAGTGAAACCTAATAAAAGGAGAGCAGATCTGGGTCAAATCATTAGATCTTTGTGGCTTTTGGCAAAAAGAGGTTGTCCATCCAAAAACTCTGACCATAAATTAAGTGTGCCCATTAACTTATAGGAGAAAAAGATGAGCACATTAAACAGTTTGAAAATGGTTAATTCAAAAAAGCCAACAGCTATTCCACCAGTACTGCATCGTCGTAATAAATTAGCCAACAAAGTCTGGGAGCAGATCCAGTTAGCTAAAGCCAGTAAAGAAGGGGGTACATTTACTGTTAAGAAATTCAAAACAGTTAAAGACATTACTGGCGCACGTAAAACCATTGAACATGAAAAGCGTATTCGTCAATGGTGGTTCGTTGCTATGGATGGCAAGGTTTGCTTAAACATCCGCTATGGTGCCAAGATCATTGAGTTTGCTAAAGGTAAGACTGCTGTAGAAGTCAACTCAGCAGAGGAGCTTATTAAAGCCCTAGAGATTATTAAGGTCGCCGTAGAAGCGGGTGAGCTTGATACTCAAATTGAAGCCGCAAGCGGCGCTGTACGTGCGGGCTTTGGCCGTTGATGTTTGTCCTTTTAAAGGACATTTATATATGGGGCGCACCGCAAGGTAGCCCCATAGGTGGCGATAGCTGTCGCCACCGATCCAGCGAAGCCTAAGACGAATGTCCTGCACCAGCTGGTGCGCTTAGGACAGAGAAGACCATCATTTTCCAGCACCACGTGGTGCACGTTTTGGAAAAGATGGGTGGGCTGAAGCCCCCATCGCAGAGGCGAGCCAGCTGGCAAAGAGCCGAATGCGACATGATTTAAAAGACCCGAGGGGCGCCGAGACTATAAATATTTGTATGAACAAATATCAAGCCCTTGTCCGTATCAATGGTCATCAAGTTAAAACAGCAGTATTTGCCGATAGTCAGATCCATGCGCGGCTGATTCTGCAATATCAATTTGGTATGAATAGTTTGGCATCTGCCCCCAGCTTGTCTGAGGATGAAGATGCGCTTACTGTAGATGAAGCTATCAAAATGATTAAGCCTATTAAGACAATGAATCTCAAGCAGGCAAGAGTTACCTCTCTTAGGCGTAATGTAGATTCAGCAAAACAACAATTAAAGCTCGAGAAAGATCGCCAGCATCACCAACAGGCTATTAAGCCGATCAGTAGCAAGCCCTAAAAATTTACCGCGCAATTTTCAACGCCAGTGGAGATCTCGGCCCCTGGTGATCTAATCTAACCCCACCTCGTATTCGTAATAATTCTTATTTTGAAAATCAGGCGATTTGGTATGAATTCAGGGAATTTTTAGTAATCTTTTGAACTAAATTGATTTTTGTGACTATCGGGATGAGAGGTATAGCTAGTATTGATATCTAGCGGAGATAGAATAAGAAAAATATTTGGAGAAAATTGCTATGAAAAAATTTGATTTGCATGCCTCAAGAAATTTTAATAATGACAGCTACTTTGGTTCATTTGAAGTTAATTCAGTAGATGACTTTTATGAGAATTTAATTCTCTACTGGAATAAAGCAGGCCTGCGCGAAGGAAGGGATGAAATGATCATTACTTCAAAAGTTGAATTCGAAGGGGAGATCTATGACTTTAATCTTGGGCACTATGTTGTAGCTGATGACGAGGATGAAGTTGAAGCGTTATTTAATACGCCTGATAAGGATGAAATAGAAAGTTCAATCACTAAACATCTAATTGGCGATTATGCGGGTATGAATGAAGATGACATGTTTGAGCGTCTTGTAGAGGCGCTAATTAAATAACCTGTCCTTTAAAAGGACGGTTCATGCACGGGGTACACCGATCACGACAAGGACATCACATCCTTGCGTCAGTCAAATCCCCACTACGCCACCAAACTTTCTCTCACTCCTTGCGTGGGTCAAAATAACTCAACCAAATCAACCCCATACAAACACCCAAGAAAGTTTTGTGCACAAAGTTAGCCTATGGTGGGGTGAACCTTTTGAGATCTAGCGGGAGTTTAGTCTGGGGGACAGAGTTGAAAATCCTTGTGTCGGTGGTTCGATTCCGCCCCGGGCCACCAAGAATCACAATAGCCCACTTGTTGGGCTATTTTCTTTTATGGCTTGGCAGGGTTAGCCACCATTAGTCTTGGATATCCCCATCTAGAACCGTCCCTTAAAAGGACATGTCAATTAAACATCCCTGTGTCAGTCAATGTCGTTTAAAACGACAAAACTGTAAAATAGGCTCTTAACATTCGAGTCTAAATGCCCACTTAATAAAGCCAATGAAGACCATAGAAATCAAAAGTGCATGGAAGGGCAAGAGTAATTGTGAGGCATGCTCTATTAGGAGTTCTGCATTATTTGCTGAACTCAATGAAGAAGACTTTTCAAAGATCCATAGTCCAATAGATGATTTGAGCTTTGAGGCTTATTCGAGCATTTATGCCCAAGGAGATACCGCACAAGATCTATATACCCTTCGAGAGGGTTATATCAAATTACTGCATGTCAACCCAGATGGCTCTAGCAGAATTATTAGGGTAGTAATGCCAGGAAATCTATTTGGCATGGAGGCTTTATTGGGTGAGCGTTATGAGCATTCTGCAGTTGCCCTTACAAATATTCATTTATGCAAAATCCCTAAATCAATTATTTCTTCTTTAGGCGAGGAGTCTCCAAGACTTCATCGTCAAATTGTTAAGAAATGGGGTGAAGCATTATCCCAATCAGAATCATGGTTCTCGGAGATTAATACCGGAAGAATCGAGGTGCGTCTTGCCCGCTTCCTTTTAAAGTTAGCCAAACAATCGGGATCCTTTGCCATTGCGCCGCTGTTTAAGCGCGAAGACATGGGTTTGATGATGGATGTCAAATTTGAGACGATTAGCAGGGCTTTGGCATCTATGGCTGATCAAGGCTTAATTAGCAACATTACCCGTCTTTCCGTACAAATTCCCAATATCGACACATTACGTAACTTCTCTGAAAAGGGAATTTAGCCCTTCTATTGGAGGGCATGATCCAGAAATGTCCTTTAAAAGTACGGATCATTTTTTCTTCAGCAATTCCAAGGAATCAGGATGTTTTTCTAGTAGACCTTCTTTTTCTAATGTGGCGATAGCCCTATATAAGGCCTCATGCGTCACCCCAATCTCTGAAGCCATGGACTTGAAATCAGACTGAAGTGTCAATACGCCTTGTTTGCCTTCGGTCTCAATCAGATGAATTAATTTACTGCGAATGTCTTTGAGTCCCAATCGTTCAGATTGTGTTCGAAGGCGCATGATCTCTTTGCTTAGCAACTGCACCCATTTCATTGAGAACTTGCTATCGGCGAGTGCTTCTCTTAAAGATTTAATGGGTAGCGTGATCGCTTGTCCATTGTGAGTCGCAATAGCATCACAGTGATAAGCATCTACTAACAAACTGGCTTCACTGACAAAGCCACCCTTACATCTTTGTAATGTAGTGGGCTCTCCATGGCTACTGATTCTCGTAAGAACAGCTTCGCCCGAAACAATAAAGAACATGTATTCAGGTTTTTTGCCCTGATGGAAAAGGTAATCACCTTTTTCAAAGTGATGGGCATGACATTGCCCCAATAGTCCTTTGGGCAGGAGCTCCTTTAGCAGTTCAGGAATATAGATGTCCATATGATTTAAATCATACGCTCTTTGGATGATTGAGCGAATAATCAATTCATACAAAGGAGGTTGGTATGGAAACAATCAATTTAACGGTAAGTGGAATGACTTGTGGTGCTTGCGTAAAGCATGTTGAAAAAGCCATTAATTCAATTGCTGGGGTGCAAAAGGTTGAGGTAGATCTTGCCTCTGGCGCAGTCAAGGTTGAAGGCAATATCTCGCAACAGGTAAAAGAGATTATTGCGGCATTAGAAGAGGATGGTTATCCCGCAAAGATCAGTTCTGATGCATCGCCTCAAGCAAAGGCTAAGAGTGGTTCTTGTAAGAGTGGCACAAGTTGTTGCTGTAACTAACTAAATGAATAGGAAATTCAAAATGAAAACTGTAAACAAAATTGCAATTAGCGTTGCCACTGTCATGGGTCTTGGATTGGCTGTAGCCTATGCTCAGCCAGGTCCAATGGGTAATGGCATAGGCCCAGGCATGATGCGCGGCCAAATGATGCAAGGTCAGATGATGGAGCAAAACGCCAACATGAAAATCATGCGCGAGTTAATGACGCCAGCCGAAAGACTTGCCATGATGGACAAGATGATGGATGCCAAAACAGTAGAAGAGCGTCAAGCAATCATGACAGCTACGCATACAGAGATGGAAAAGCGCGCCAAAGAAAAAGGCATTACTTTGCCTGCAGGACATGGTCCGCAAATGATGTCAGGCAGAAACTGCGGATAAATCAGTTGAGCGTGGGTAGAAGCCACCTTCGGGTGGTAACACCGCTCAATGCAGACAAGTTATTGATATAGATCAAATGGCTTGGTGCTTATGAGCATAGTCTTAACAAAGCAAAAATAATAATTAATGGGGGTTATATGAAATGTAATGTTGGCCGTATCGATCGCGTACTACGCATCTCTGTTGGACTGGTCTTAGTTGGTTTAGCCGCAAGCAATGTGGTTGGCGTATGGGGCTGGATTGGCATTATTCCTTTGGCAACTGGCTTATTTAAGTTCTGCCCAATGTATCCAATCTTGGGAATCAATTCTTGTGGCGCTGGCCGTGGCAATGGCAGTTGTTCTAAGTAATCTTTTGCCAACAGCTAACAAGCAAATCAATGATAAGGATTTACGATGATCAATCCAGAACAAACTAGAGCATCTAGCTCTAAAGGGTGGAGCCCCTATTTGGCAGGAGCCTTAGTTGGAGTACTGGCTATTGTTTCTGTCTATCTGACTACCGTTTATATGGGCAAGTCCACCTACTTAGGAGCATCAACTACTTTTGTTCGCGCGGCAGGTCTAGCAGTTCAAGTGGTAGACCCTAGCTATGTTGCACAAAATGTTTATTACGCAAAAGAAAAGGTTGTCATTGATTGGCAATTTCTCATGGTGATTGGCATCTTCTTTGGCGCATTGCTTTCCTCAAAAATGGATGGCAGTTTTAAGTTAGAAAGCTTGCCACCATTATGGGAAAAACGTTTTGGCTCTTCAGTTCCAAAGCGTGCTGTATTTGCTTTTGTTGGCGGCATCGTGGCAATGATTGGCGCTCGCTTAGCCGATGGCTGTCCTAGTGGACATGGACTGAGCGGCATGATGCAGTTATCAGTAAGTTCTTTTGTCGCATTAGCCATGTTCTTTGGTTTTGGCGTCATCGTCGCAAGCTTCATGTACAGAAAGGCAAGCTAATCATGTCTATAGATCAACTATTAGGATTAGCAACTGGCGTTATCTTTGGTTTCTTATTACAAAAAGGGCGTGTTCTACGCTATGACAAGCAAGTTGCCGCATTGCTATTAAAAGACATGACAATATTTAAGTTCATGCTCTCAGCCATTGTTGTGGGTATGTTTGGTGTTTTAGCTTTGCATGAGATGGGGCTTATTACATTGAGCCTTAAAGCAATGAATGTCGGTGGCATTTTGGTGGGCGGCGCATTGTTTGGTGTGGGTTGGGCAGTCTTGGGCTATTGTCCTGGCACCTCAGTAGGCGCAGTTGGTGAAGGTCGCTGGACTGCAATCTTTGGAGTTATTGGCATGGTAGTTGGCGCAGGAATTTATGCCCAAATGTATCCATTCTTTAAATCAACGGTGCTTGCTTGGGCCGACTTAGGAAAGATTGGATTACCCGAGACTCTTGGCGTTAATCAATGGGTTGTTGCCGTAGTATTCGCGTTGATTACTCTTGGTATGTTTCGCTGGTTTGAGAAAAAAGGACTTTGAAGGTATGCGAGAGCTCTGAAGTTGGCTCTCGCCATCCCTTAACCTAAGCGTCGATTAAATAGGCGCTCACTGAAACGTCCTTTAAAAGGACAAATTTGGTAATCAGGTATAGAATTTGAACCATGTTGCCTCGTAGTAAAACACTCGTTTTATTCATTTGCCTCTTCATGATCGCATTTAAGGTGGCCGCTGGAAGTATTTTTATTCAAGCCGCAATAGAGCGAGCGCAGATTGATAGCTCTTATGCCAATGTACCAATCTCACAGCAGTCGTATGAGAGTGCTGGGTCATTCACCGATAAGCATCAGGTTCACACCATGCATCTAATGAGTCATGTGACTGCAAACATTAGCGAGGCTGGAATAACCGTTTTTTCCCTACCCAAGACCCCAATTCAATTTGCTATAGCAAATAAAGTTTTGTTTTCGCAAAACTTTCCTGACTCAGCGTTTAAACCACCCAAAGCTACAGCCTAATATTTTTAGGTTCGGTTTGTCATAGTGGCGTTTTCATTTGCCATATAGCTACTAACGTTTAGCTATGTTTGGGAAACCCCACCATGCTCAGCTTAAAGCCGTGAGCTATGGAAAAGAAAAGCCAGCCAACCTATCTTAGACAGAAGCGGTATTTAAAGAAAACTATCGTGCTGACATTGTTTATCACTAAACCTTCAGACGACCCATTATTAGGAAATGATTATGAAAAAGTTATTTAGAGGAATTTGTCTTTTGACCCTGATGTTAGCCGGTTGTGCCAGCAATAAATCTAGTAATACTATGGCAACCATTGAGAGTAAAGACGCAATACAAAAACAAGTAGAGACGGTTCGAAAAAAAATGATTAGTTGTATTGCCCAAGTAAATGCTAAGGATGATGCGAAAGATGTGAATGCCAACATCATCATTATTTTGCCCAATAATCCCAATGCAAAAAAGTTATTGAGTTCAACAGAATTCATTACTGATCAGCAGGCTATGGAACTCAAACAATTTAAGGAAGAAACAATGCAATGTCGTGGCATTGCTAAGGAATTTCCAAAGCCAGAAATGGTCGCAGTTTTTGAGTATTACTACTCTAAAGTAGACGATGTTTATAGCGACCTAGTCAATAAAAAAATTACCATTGGCGTTGCCAATCAAGAGCGACAAATGCGGTTGCATTACACCAACGACAAGTGGACTGAGGTCATGAAAGACTATCAAGGGAGTTAATCTATGGCGACCAAGTACAAATTTTTATGTAAATCTTGTAAATATGAATGCATTAGTGGTATTGGTACCGAGCTTGGTCCTCGCTCCTCTGAGGTAGCCATGACTTGTAGCTCATGCGCCTTGATCGATACCTATACCGTTCCCAATTCAGAGAGCATTAGTGCTGAGCTTCCCTTTAAGCCCTTATGTAGAGCTTGTGGTTCAGGGGATTATTTGGAGCCATGGGACGGTATCACTTGTCCTTATTGCAAAAATCATATGCGAGCAACCGGAAACCACATAGGGGCTCAGCATCGATTAGGAGGCTGGTAGGAATGGGTATTTAAGAACCGTCCTTTTAAAGGACGGTTCTGATGTATGAATTAAAAAATCCCGATATTTTGCTTTGGATGGTTAGAGGTGTAGCTAAATTGGCATCTATTGTCATATAACTGTCATTTATCCAAACTAGAGTGTCAGCAAATGCGTAGCTCATCAAAACTGCTGGTAACTCTAATCTGTATTTTTATTGTTGCCTTTAAATGCACTTCTGCGGCGGCTTTTGTTCAAAATGGATTAGGGCAAGTTCACAAGATTAACGGCGTAGCATCAAAGAACTTTTGCCTTTCAAAATCATCTAATCAAGATATTAAAAACGCCAACTATTTTCAGTTTTCATCTCATGTGCTGGGATATCTTGAATCTGATCCTAAGCCAGAATTGAGAAATACTAAAGCTATCATCACAAATATTGCCGAGTACTCAAATCCCCACTTGAAGATAATTTCTAGTCGAATCTTTAGACCACCTCGGTCCATAGCCTAAATCACGTTTTCAATTTTTAAACCCCAAGGGATTCCACTTTGGGGCGCAATGTTATGTATTTTTTAATTTAATAAGGATTTTTTATGAAACAACAGTTTAAGAAAGTTATCACTGCGGGCATGTTCATTGCTTGCTCATCTGTGTTTGTACAGGTTGCTCAGGCAACAGATATCACTGGCGCAGGCTCCTCTTTTATCTATCCAGTACTCTCTAAATGGTCTGAAGCTTTTAAAGCGAAAACAGGTAATAACTTGAACTACCAGTCAATTGGATCCGGTGGTGGTATCAAACAAATTAAAGCTAAGACAGTTGATTTTGGTGCTACTGACGCTCCTATGAGTTTTGAAGAATTAGAGGCGAGTGGGATGGTTCAGTTCCCAGCAATTATTGGTGGCGTAGTACCTGTTGTTAATATTGAAGGCATAAAGCCAGGTCAACTGAAGCTATCAAGTGATGTGCTGTCTGATATTTTCCAAGGAACAATCGCAAACTGGAACGACAAGCGTATTAAGTTGCTTAACCCTGGCCTTCAAATTCCTGCCGGTGAGATTACAGTTGTTACTCGTGCTGATGGTTCTGGTACAACAGCGATCTTTACTAATTATCTTTCTAAGGTAAACAAAGGCTGGAAAGATGCAGTTGGTTTTGGTGCTTCTGTGAAGTGGCCAGCTCCGTCAACTGTCAGCGGTAAGGGCAACGAAGGGGTATCGGCAAACATAGCTCGTATTAAGAATTCAATCGGCTATGTAGAGTATGCATACGCTAAGAAGAACAATATGAGTTACACACAAATGAAGAATGCTGAAGAGAAGTTTGTAGAGCCAACAGCGGCCTCTTTCGCGGCGGCTTCTGCAGGAACTGACTGGTCTAAGTTTCCAGGCATGAATACTTTCATTACTAATGCGCCTGGCGCCAACGCTTGGCCAATTACTGGCGCTACGTTTGTGGTGATTTACAAAAAACCTGAAAACAAAGCTACCGCATCAGAAACCATCAAGTTTTTTGATTTTGGCTTTAAAGATGGCAAGAAAATGGCTTCAGATTTGGACTATGTGCCAATGCCCGATGCTACTACCAACTTCATTCGTAAGAGTGTCTGGTCACAGGTTGATACTAAGTAATCTACTTAATTTTGGTAATCAAAACCACCCTCCGGGGTGGTTTTTTTCGATTAAGTCTCAATAATGTCCTTTAAAAGGACAAATCAAGTAGACATCCCTGCGCCAGTCGATGTCGTTTAAAACGACATTTCTAATTACGCCCAAGGGTTAGTCCTAGCTATATTCCGCCCTACTTAGAGCTAAATTGAATTGTCATAGCAAAAGCCAATTCAAGATCGTTATCGGTTGGAGGAGACACTAACCACCTTAGGGTGGTTTTTTATTTGCATAGGTTGGGTAGCGTGTCGTTTAAAACGACAAATTTGGTAATCGGGTATAGAATCTGAACCATGTTGCTCCGCAAAAAAACGCTGGTTTTATTCATATGCTTTTTCATGATTGCATTCAAGGCGGCCGCTGGAAGTATTTTTATTCAAGCCGCAATTGAGCGGGCAGAGCTTGCTTATAGTTACGCCAACGGTTCAATAGTGATGCAAGTACAGAACATTGCAGAATCAGCAGATGACAAAGAGCCGGTTCACACCATGTACCTCATGAGTCATGTAACTGCAAACATTGCCGAAATTGGGATTACTGTTTTTTCTCCACCGATTTCAGTTGATACGTTTTCTATTGCAAATGAAGTTTTGTTTTCGCAAAACTTCCCCGACTCAGCCTTTAAGCCACCCAAAGTTACAGCCTAATCTTCTTGGGCGGGACGTGCTCTAAAGGCATGCCCCTTTGTTTTTTGGCTACCGATGTGTAGCTATATTTGGGAAATATCATCATGTTTAAATTTGTAAAAATATTGCCATTGGCATTATTAGTTTTATTTGTATCCGCGTGTAGTAGCGTTAAGTTAGATGACGCCAATGGTGTGGCTGAAGTTAATGCTGGCGGCTCAATGACTTACGATCCCATTAGCGATCCCAAGTCTAGTGTGTATGGAAAGCGTTCAATCTATTTTGAGTTTGATAGCTACACCGTAGATCCAAAATATGTTTCAACTATCTCTGCTCATGCCTCTTACTTAAAATCGTTTCAAAAGCAAAAAGCCTCCGTGATCATTCAAGGCAATACCGACGATCGTGGAACTGCAGAGTACAACCTAGCCTTAGGTCAAAAGCGATCCGAAGCTGTTAAGAAAGCTCTAGTTGCACAAGGTGTTAGCGAATCTCAGTTGGAGGCGGTGAGCTTTGGAAAAGAAAAGCCAGCTGACCCAGCTCAGACAGAAGCGGCATTTAAAGAAAACCGCCGCGCTGATTTTGTATATCGCTAAACATCCAAGGCTACTCAATGAAAAACATATTCAAACTCAGTTTGATGGGGATTGCTTTCCTAAGTGGATGCGCGACAAACGTTGCACCCAATAACCCAGTGCAAGTTGCTAAAGTTCCGTCGCCAATGACAGCTCCGGCTCCTGATCACTCGGGATCTGTAGCTAAACGACTTAATGATTGCATCATCCGTAGCAATCAAAATGCTGATGCATTGTTGGTAGACAGTCAAATTATCGCTGTTACAAGAAATAATCCTCATGCTAAAGCCCTCTTTAGTTCGCCAGATAAATTGACGGATCAGCAAGCTGTGGCATTGAAGAATTATTTGGCTGAAGCTAATTCGTGTCGGCCAATTGCTTTAGAGGGTTTAAGCCCCGAAAAGAAAGCGGTCTATGAGGATTTCTTTAAAAAAATTGATGGCGTCTATGCCGATCTTATCGCCAAAAAGATCACTATTGGCGTTGCCAATCAAGAAAGGCAACTACTCACTCAAGATGCCCATATGAAGAAACTGGCACTTCAACCTAAGAAGAATTAGTGCGATAGATTTATGGCTAGATATAAATTTATTTGTGGTTCTTGTAAGTTTGAATGTATTAGTGGCATGGGTAGAGAGGTCGGGCTTCACTCATCTAGAGTAGTTATGGCTTGTAAATCTTGTGCAACCATTGATGTATATATGGTTGCTCATCCAGGCAGTATTAATACAGAAATTAGTATTGCACCTGCTTGTACAAGTTGCCTCTCTACCAAATATTTGGAAGAGTGGGATGGGCTTACTTGCCCACATTGTCAGATGAAGATGCGAGCTATAGGTCCAGATGTGGATGTTGAGAGATCCCGCTTTAAATACTGGTGAAGGAGAATTCTGATGAGCATGAACAATAGAACTTTGGAAGAGCTTTTTGAACAGTTAGGTTTGTCATCCCAAAAGATTCATATGGAGAGATACATAGAAAGACATAAACTTAAGCCAGGGTCTGTCCTTCACGATGCCATTTACTGGGCGCCAGATCAAAAAGCATTTTTGATTGAAGCTAAGGCCGACGACTCAGAGTGGTCAGAAGTAGTAGATCAATTGGCTAATTTATTAATACAAAAATAAAACTTTTATTACGGTAACCGTCGCGTTAATAGACGTTCACTAAGATGTCCTTTAAAAAGACTTCTCATATATACGTATATATGCATATATAGTTACTCGAACTAAAAGCCATGCCTACTTATTGGCTGATGCATGTATACATACGTATATGCGTATGTAAGGAATCTATCATTCACTTACAGTATTAATGAGCAACGTCCTTTAAAAGGACACTTCATGCGTGGGGTACCCCGATCACAACAAGGAGTCGTCATCCCTGTGTCAGTCAAATCCCCATCACGCCGCCAAACTCACTCGTACTCCTTGCGTGGGTCAAAATAACTCAACCAAATCAATCTCATACAAACACCCAAGAAAGTTTTGTGCACAAAGTTAGACTCGGGTGGGGTGAACCTTTTGAGATCTAGCGGGAGTTTAGTCTGGGGGACAGAGTTGAAAATCCTTGTGTCGGTGGTTCGATTCCGCCCCGGGCCACCAAGAAACATCAAAACCACCTTCGGGTGGTTTTTTCATTTATAGAGCGTAGAGTAGGGAAAGCACATTAGGAGAATTATTATGGCTATTACTGCACCCAATAAGCAAGAGCTAAAAGTTCTAGAGGCTCTCCGCGCTCACCGAAGAAGGCATCGCGAAGGGCTTTCTGGTCAAATTCCTGTGCATATTGAGCAGCCCATCGGCCCGCTGACAGTTGGCCAAAAAATATCTGATGTTGTAGCAAAGACCGTTGGATCTTGGAAGTTCATCATCATCCAAAGTCTTTGTATATCCGCTTGGATTATCTATAACTCCACTACCAATAACAATGCGTGGGATCCATACCCCTTTATTTTATTGAATTTAATGCTGTCGTTTCAGGCTGCTTATACCGCCCCGGCAATCATGATGAGCCAAAATCGACTTTCAGAAATTGATCGACAACATGCGAATAATGACTTTGAGGTCAATGTAAAAGCCGAACTAGAAATTGAATTACTACACCAGAAAATTGATGCGATGAAAGAAAAAGAGCTCTATGCCCTAGCTAAAGCAGTGGAGGCTCTAAGTGAGAAATTAGATGGTTACCGTAAGTAGCGCTAGGCATGAATTGCAAGCAATCAAAAAAAAGGGTAGTTGCCTACCCCCCGCTAGTGGATTTATTTTAAGTCGCTTACTTGAATAATTCAGCATTCATAACTTTAGTCCATGCTGCGACAAAGTCTTCAACAAACTTTTCTTGATTGTCATTTTGAGCATAAACCTCTGCATAAGCACGAAGCACAGAGTTGGATCCAAAAACTAAATCTACTCTAGTTGCGGTCCACTTAGTTTTACCGGTATTGCGTTCAACAATATCGTAGCTGTTACGCCCGGTCGACTTCCACAGGTAATTCATATCCGTTAAATTCACAAAAAAGTCGTTGCTTAGGACCCCTTCTTTATTTGTAAATACTCCGTCCTTGCTGCCACCGTAGTTGGTTCCCAGTACTCTCATGCCGCCCACCAAAGCAGTCATCTCTTGCGCTGTTAGGCCCATTAATTGAGTGCGATCTAGTAGGAGTTCTTCAGGTGTAACAGCATAGTTTTGTTTTAACCAGTTGCGATAGCCGTCTGCTAGTGGTTCTAATACTTCAAAAGATTTCACATCAGTCATCTTTTGTGTAGCATCACCGCGACCTGAAGTAAATGGAACCTTGATAGAGAATCCCCCAGCCTTTGCAGCCTGTTCAACCCCAATATTGCCAGCCAACACAATGATGTCAGCAATACTTGCGCCCGTCTTTTTAGCGATTGCTTCATAAATAGCCAAGACTTTTGACAGACGCTCGGGTTCATTGCCGGCCCAATCTTTTTGTGGTGCCAGGCGGATGCGAGCACCATTCGCGCCACCACGCTTATCTGATCCGCGGTAGGTACGGGCGCTATCCCACGCCGTGGCAATCATTTCGCTATTGGATAGTCCGCTAGATTTAATCTTCGCTTTTACTGCTTTAAGGTCATACTTTTTACGACCAGCTGGAACTGGATCTTGCCAGATCAATTCTTCCTTGGGTACATCTGGACCAAAGTATCTTGCTTTCGGTCCCATATCCCGGTGAGTAAGTTTGAACCAAGCGCGTGCAAAAGTTTTGGAGAAGTAGTCTTGATCGTGAGAGAACTTCTCTACAATTTTTCGATACTCCGGATCCATCTTCATCGCCATATCGGCATCTGTCATGATCGGCATGCAACGAATAGCCGGATCTTCGACATCAACAGGCTTGTCGTTTGCTTTGATGCTAACAGGCTCATATTGCCATGCTCCTGCGGGACTCTTTTTAAGCTCCCATTCATGCTTTAGAAGCATTTCAAAATAGCCGTTATCCCATTGAGTGGGGTTGCTGGTCCAAGCGCCTTCAATGCCGCTGGTGACGGTGTTGCGACCAATTCCTCTGGTCTTATGATTGATCCATCCAAGACCTTGTTCTTCAATTGGGGCTGCCTCAGGAGCTGGTCCCAAATTTGCGGCATTGCCATTACCGTGGGCTTTGCCTACTGTATGCCCACCAGCAGTCAGTGCAACGGTTTCTTCATCATTCATGGCCATGCGCTCAAAGGTCATACGAATATCGCGAGCTGTTTTTAAAGGATCTGGTGTGCCATCAACGCCCTCTGGGTTGACGTAAATAAGACCCATCATCACTGCTGCTAAAGGATTTTCTAAATCACGCTCTCCAGAGTAGCGACTTCCCTCGCCACCACTTTTTTGGAGCCACTCTTTTTCTGAGCCCCAATAGATATCTTTTTCGGGATGCCAAATGTCTTCACGTCCAAATGAAAAGCCAAAAGTCTTTAAGCCCATAGATTCATAGGCAATCGTTCCCGCCAGAATCATGAGATCAGCCCAACTGATCTGGTTACCGTATTTCTTTTTAATTGGCCATAAAAGACGACGTGCCTTATCGAGATTGGTGTTATCTGGCCAAGAATTGATTGGCGCAAATCGTTGATTTCCAGTGCCCGCACCACCTCTGCCATCAGCAATGCGATACGAGCCGGCAGAGTGCCAGGCCATGCGAATCATCAGGCCGCCATAGTGACCCCAATCTGCTGGCCACCAATCCTGACTGGTAGTCAGTAGCTTTTTGAGATCCTTCTTGAGTGCTTTTACATCGAGCTTTTTTAATTCTTTGCGATAGTTAAAGGATGGCCCCATTGGATTAGTTTTGGAGTCATGCTGATGCAAAATATCGAGATTAAGTGACTTTGGCCACCATGCCATTGGGCTATTACCAGATTCGGTATTGCCGCCATGAGCGATTGGACATCCGCTTGTTGCTGTCATATTGATCTCCTTTTAGTAAATCAGTTTGCTTTGCTGTTTCAGCTTAACCGATAAGACTCAAATTGCGTATTTCTGATGCTAATTCTTTTTGATGACACTATCCAGGAGGGGCGGAGCAAAGCTATTCCACCGAGATTTTCATGGAGGCCTACAATGCCGAATGTATTTCATCTTAAGGCTGTTTAGCTCCCTGCCCTTGGCAGTACTCCAAGTTTTTGGGGCTGGAATTGGTGTATTGGTTTTTCTATGCTCTTCTAGTTACCGAGCGCGTCTGTATAAAAATCATGCCAATGCAGCAAATTACTCCGGTTTTTCTTTCACGCCATGGAGAGTGGCTGCCGAGTCCGGAATTATTTTTGCAGATACGCTTTGGATTTGGCGACACCCCAATTCGGCCCTCAAAAAAGCTACAGTCCAAAACTTAGATCAAATTATTGATCTATCAAAAAATGGAAAAGGCCTCATTATTCTTGCTTCTCATTTGGGGGGATTTGAAATTGTGCCGCGAATTTTTGCCGAACATATGAAGGCAACAGTAATGTACCGTCCCGCTAAAAAATCTTGGGTTAATCGGTTGATGCTTAGATCTCGACACCATGCTCAAATGGAATTTGTTGAAGCAAATTTGGGCGGGGTTCGCAAAATTAAGAGGGCATTGATTCAGGGTGAGGTAATTGGCTTGTTGGCCGACCAAGTGCCGAATGTCGGGGATGGCGTTTGGGCTAAATTTTTTAATCAATATGCCTACACCACATCCTTTCCAGCAAAGCTAGCACGTCAAACTGAAGTTGCCACTCTATTTGTAAGCGCAGAAAGACGTGGTCTTGGTAAGGGATGGTTTATCAAGAGCCGGCTGATGTCAGAAGCTTTTCCTACTTGCCCAATTGAAGCTTGTACAGTGATGAATCAACACTTTGAGCAAATGATCATTGCTAAGCCTCATCAATACATGTGGTCCTACAACCGATATAAAACTCCTGTAGGAGCACAAGCCTTACCAACTGAATAGTTTTTCTATAGCAGCTCAACGCCAAAGTTTTTCATCAGCAAGGCGAATAGCCCAAAGCAAATCACAGTCACCGCTACGCTAGCACTCATGGTGAACCAAAATCCAATTCGTGGAAGCAGGTAAGGAAAGAGTAAAAACATCGGCAAGGTCGGAATAACGTACCAAAAGGTGTAATAAGCGTGATTGGCTATTTTTTCTTCCGGCTGATTTTCTACAAATAGCCACACGAGTGTTAGCACGGTCATCAAAGGAAGTGCAGCTATAAAACCACCTAGCCTATCGCTTCGCTTTGCCACTTCGGATATGAATACAACCATTCCCGCGGTGAGTAAGTATTTAGTGATGATCCAAGCCATTTGAGCCTTTGGGAGCGGGTTATTTGCCTCATTATAGAAAGAATGCCAAAACAACATAATCCTTTCTTTTGAGTTTGTTAGTATCGACCAATGGATAAAGTAATCGAAGATCACGAACTCGAAACGCCTGATAAACAACAAGCAGCCAAGAAAAGTACTTTGGTTAGCGTGGCCGTCAATATTTGCCTAACGATATCTCAGGTGTCTGCGGGCATTGTGTCTGGCTCACAAGGTTTGATTGCCGATGGAATCCATTCTCTGACCGATTTAGTTGCTGACTTTGTTGTGTTATTTGCCAATCAACATAGCTCTAAAGAAGCAGACGATGACCATCACTATGGACATCAACGCTACGAAACGGCTGCCTCATTATTTCTGGGGGTATCTTTATTGGCTGTTGGCGTTGGGATGTTGTGGAAAGCTGGTGAAAAAATTATTGACCCAGTACCTGCCGGGCAAATTCAGATCATTGCCTTGTATGTAGCCCTAGGATGCCTGTTTGCTAAAGAGCTACTCTTTAGATATATGTTGGCTGTAGCCGAACGAGTTCGCTCATCGATGTTGGTGGCAAATGCATGGCATGCGAGATCAGATGCAGCATCTTCTTTAGTGGTTTCTGTGGGCATTGTAGGCGCTCTCTTTGGCTATCCTATCTTGGACTCAGTCGGTGCATTAGTCGTTGGCCTGATGGTTGCCAAGACAGGCTGGCAATTTAGCTGGGATGCGTTAAATGATTTGATGGACAGGGCGATATCTGTTGAGGAGCATCAAAGAATTGAAGAGATTATTCAATCGACCATAGGGGTTAGAGGATTTCATGATTTACGCACTCGCAAGATGGGTGACATGATCTTGGTTGATGTTCACATTGAGGTGGATGCTAATTCAACGGTTCAAATAGGGCACGATATTGCCCTGGCAGCAAGAAATCAAATCATGAAAGAATTGCCCGTTCTCAATGTGATGACGCATATTGACCCTATTTGATCAAACTATAGTTTGGGCTCAAATACTTTTATTTCAAAGCGATACTCTTTTTATATGAAATCTTACCTTTCTGAATTTTTTGGCACCGCTTTACTGCTTGCAATAGTTGCCGGGTCTGGAATCATGGGCGAGACCTTGGGGGGCGGCAATGCAGCCGTGGCTCTACTCGGCAATAGTATTGCCACTGGAGCTGGCCTATACGTTCTGATCACCTTACTTGGGCCAATTTCAGGCGCACACTTTAATCCCGTGGTGAGCGTGATGTTCTGGAAATTAGGGCATCTTCATTTAAAAAAGATGCTTGGCTATTGGGCGTGTCAATTTAGTGGGGCAATCCTTGGCATCTGGCTGACGCACTATATGTTTGGCCTGACCATCCTTCAAGAGTCAACCAAGAGTAGATCTGGCCCTGGCATTTGGTTCAGCGAATTTATATCCACCATCATCTTGCTCTCAGTAATTCGACTGGGTGATCAAGAGGCTAAAGATCATGTGCCGATGTTGGTGGCACTAACGGTAACAGCCGGATACTGGTTTACCTCTTCCACTTTCTTCGCAAACCCTGCAGTTGCTTTTGCGCGAAGTTTCACGAATACCTTTGTCGGTATTGCTCCAAGCGATGTTCTGGGATTTGTCATTGCAGAAGTCGTGGCGGTCCTAGTTATGATGGCTTTATTGCGTCGTCAGGCCTAAAATTCTTATGAGAGAATATCTCTATATCCTAGGAGGAGCGCTATGAAACAAGTATTTAGGTTAGTTTTCACCCTTTCTTTTCTGATGACTTTGGGCGGCTGTCTGGCAAGCACTACTTCGCCTGTTGGCCTTAATTGCGATTACAGTCAAGGTAAACCCTTTTGGGAGTTGCCTGTAGATTGTCAAGGTGGCCGCTAGTTTGCTTGTAGATTAAGTCGCCACTAAGTTATCTAGGGGGGTCTTATTTCTAATCTCAATCAACTTCCAAGTCACCTTCCAATTCCACAAGACGATGGTTCTGCAGCCCACTTGTGTGGATTGCAGTTGCCCCAGATTGTCTTAAGATCCACAAGTGGCGAAGATATTGCTCTAGGTAAGATCAAGGGCAAATTGGTTATTTACTGCTACCCTATGACAGGGCAGCCTAATGTCGCCCTCCCTGAGGGCTGGGATCAAATCCCTGGAGCAAGGGGTTGCACACCACAAAGTTGTGCCTTTAGGGATCACTATCAGGAGCTTCAGTCGCTAGGTGCACAAGTCATTGGCTTGAGCGTGCAAACTACTGAATATCAAAAAGAGATGGCTGATAGGTTGCATTTACCTTTTCCAGTAGTCAGTGATGCAGACCATCAATTTCAGAGGGCGTTGAATATGCCCACCTTTGTTGCTAGCGGAATGACCTTGCTCAAGCGAGTTACGCTGATTGCAAATGATGGCGTGATTGTGGGCGTGCATTACCCTATCTTTCCGAGTGATAGCGATGCCCCTTGGGTTATTGATTTCTTAAAAAACACCCTTAAAAGTTGTCTTTCATGGAGTCGGACTTAAAGGTCTAAATTATCGAGGGCGTTTTTCTGGAGATGGCTGGTATCTGCCCAGCGCTCAACCTTCCAAGCATTACCATCATGGCTTATCCAATTGAGCGATGCATTGGGGACTGTAACGGCTTTTTCGGCCTCCAAGGCTTGATTGCTAGCCACTCGATACATCATGTCTAATGCGCCCCCATGACTAACTAACAAAATAGTTTTGCCGACATGTTTTTGTCTAAGCTCCTCTAGCGCACATCGAATGCGCTCTGAAAATTGCACAATACTTTCTCCGCCACGCATATCGTGATAGAGGTCCCTGCTCAAATGAATCTTCCACAGCTCTGGCTCTACTAGGGGAGCATCATTCAAGCTTAAGCCTTGCAGGGCGCCAAGATGACGTTCTCTAAGGGCGCTATTTGTGATCGCGGTAACTTGATATAAGTTTTCAATGGCTTTAGCCGTTTGCCTAGCTCGCTGTAGGTCGCTGGTGTAAAGCACATCGAACTGCAAATTCATTTCTTTCAGGGCTTGAGCCATTTGGGAGGCCTGCTCTAATCCGGAAGTATTTAGCGAAATATCAGTATGACCCTGTAGGCGACGCTCGACATTCCAATCAGTTTCTCCATGGCGCACTAAGCAAAAGCGGGTTGTAGTCATGGGTCAATGATAAAGCCCTCAACAAAACTTAGGATGTAAAAAAGCCCCGTTGGTGCGGGGCTTGGAATTTACGCAGCAGCGATAGCGTGTTTGCTAAGCGCTCTTAAAATCTTGTCTTTATCTTTTGGTTTTGTACTGGTCTCAAGTAATTTATTGAGCTGTGTAACGTTCAGTGGCCCAAGGCGCGCTTTTCCTGTTTTGGTGAGCATGGGGTCGTTTTTTCTGTTTCTTTGGTTTTGGCCTACAGCCATGAAGTTTCCTAGAGTAATGGAATGATGAATCCTAGAAGCAAGTTCAAAGATTCCCCTGTCTAGGGCGCACAATAGTGATCACAGTTCAGAATAACAGCTTCAATGTTCAGGCGCTATGATTAAGGCATGATTAATCTTGCAAACATCCTATTTTCTTTGGTAATGGGCTTTCTGATGTCAGTGAGCATTACCCTTGCAACTACTTTTGTACGTGTGGGACCTATAGAAAACTTCTTTTTAGTTTGGCTTGAGGTTTGGTTGGTAGCATATCCAGTAGCAATCGTCTGTATATTGCTTTATCGTCCATTCGCTAGCAGGATAACGGCCGCATTACTAGAAAAAATCATTCACAGTAAATAACTAAGGCATCAGGAAGGTTTTATATGAAGGCTTATCTACCTAGCATTCTCTGCATCATTAGCCTCAGTGGGTGTGCTGCAGTCTATACAGACGCATCAGATGCCAATCACGTGACCTATCTGAATAGTAATGGCGAGTCTATTGCACAGTTAACCCAAAACGCTAATACTTATTGTGCGCAATACGGTAAGGTTGCCACTTTCAGAAATAGTGACACACAGTTGGTTGCTGTTTTTGACTGCAAGTACCCACAAAAACAATAGCAATCAATTAGCCTGCCAGATCCGACTGGTAGATTAATCCGGCATGTTCTCTGAGCGCGTGGAATTGAATCGATTCCCAGCGCTGTTGTGCTACATCTAACTCCGACTTATGGGAAGCCAAAAATACTGAAGCGCCCACAACATCTTCTGCCATGCGGTGAATGTTTTCTTGAGTGAACTTTTTTAATGCTACGGGGTCATCTGAGCTTACCCAGCGCGCTAAGCTATAGCGTGCAGGCAACAAACGTACTTCTGCCCCATATTCAGTTTGGAGGCGGTGACTCACTACTTCGAATTGCAGCTGTCCAAAAGCGCCAAGTAGCATCGTGCCACCAGACATAGGGCGGAATACCTGAATAGCGCCTTCTTCACCTAATTGCATCAGGCCAGTTCTCAGTTGTTTAGATCGCAAAGGATCGGCAGATTCAACCATGCGAAAAATTTCAGGCGCAAAAAAAGGTAGGCCAGTAAATTGAAGTTGCTCGCCCTCTGTTAGTGTGTCACCCAGGCGAAGTAGGCCATGATTTGGCAGACCAATAATATCTCCTGGAAATGCTTCATCCAAAATATCGCGTCTTTGCGAAAGAAAAGACAAAGCATTATTGGTGCGCACTTCTTTTGCGTTACGACAAATCTTGAGCTTCATGCCGCGCTGAAAGTGACCAGAGCAAATTCGTAAAAATGCTACGCGATCGCGATGGGCGGGATCCATATTCGCTTGAATCTTAAACACTACTGCTGAGAATTTATTTTCAGACGGACTTACTTCGCGTTGCAATGCTTTGCGTGAACCTGGTGAAGGTGCCAGCTCAACAAGCGTATTCAGAATTTCTCGAACCCCGAAATTGTTAATCGCTGAGCCAAAGAAGACGGGCGATTGTCGGCCTGCCAAGAAGGCCTCGCGGTCAAAAGCAGGCATCGCTTCTTTGATAAGCTCGACTTCTGCTAAGGCGTTTTCAAGATCAGATCCAAGACGCTCTCTAAGGGCAGGATCATTGATATCGACAACTGCATGAGAGTCTTCCGTAACACGATCTTCGCCCGCCTTGAACATGCGCATACGCATATTGGCAATATCAATCACGCCGGCAAAAGATTTGCCCATACCTACTGGCCAAGTAAATGGCACAACTTCAATACCTAGGGCGGTTTCAATTTCATCCATTAATTCCATGGGAGGTTTGACCTCGCGATCCATCTTATTAATGAAGGTCACAATTGGCGTGTTGCGAGCACGACATACTTCAAGTAAACGAAGGGTTTGTGATTCAACGCCGTTGGCAGCATCAATGACCATTAATGCAGAGTCAACAGCCGTTAATACACGGTAGGTATCCTCGGAGAAGTCTTGGTGGCCCGGAGTATCTAAGAGATTAATGATGCAGTCACGATATTCCATCTGCATGACTGAGCTTGCTACAGAAATGCCGCGTTGCTTTTCAATTTCCATCCAGTCTGAAGTTGCATGTCGACTGGCTTTGCGAGCCTTTACGCTTCCCGCAATCTGAATCGCCCCTGCATAGAGCAGTAGTTTTTCAGTAAGCGTAGTTTTTCCTGCATCTGGGTGAGAGATGATGGCAAAGCTGCGACGTCGTAATACTTCTGCGCCTGGGGTACTGGAGGTAGTGGTTTCGATGGTAATTCTGCGCTGATTAGTGTGGTTCGGACGCAATTATAAGCGGGCAAGCTTCTTCAGAATTGCTCATCCGCCCTAACAAATCGCCATTGGCCTGGGGGCAATGGGCCCAATGAGATACGACCCATTCTGACGCGCTTCAGGCCAATGACTTTGAGGCCTACCATCTCACACATTCTGCGAATTTGGCGCTTACGACCTTCGCGCAATACAAAACGTAACTGATCTTCATTTTGCCAACTCACTTGTGCTGGTTTGAGTGCAACGCCATCCAGCGAGAGGCCATGTTTTAAACGATCGAGATCTTCAAATGAGAGTGCCCCTTCCACTCGCACCAAATATTCTTTTTCAATCGGACTGTTTTCGCCGATCAGCAATTTAGCAATACGCCCATCTTGGGTCAGTACCAGCATGCCAGTAGAGTCAATATCTAACCTACCTGCAGGAGCTAGTCCTTTGGTATTAAAGCGCGGGCTGCGGCCCTTATCCAGTGGACTGCCGAAGTAATTATCTGGGGTGATTAAGGAGGCAGCAGGTTGATACTCTTGCTCATCATCGTAGTGAGAGATGTAGCCTACTGGCTTATTCAAAATCACGGTTACTCGAGAAGCCTGTTGTACTTTGGCTCCAGACTGTAATTCAATCTTTTGATGCCGATATGCACGAACACCAAGCTCATTGACTACCTCACCATCAACGGTGACTAAGCCTTGCTCAATATAGGCATCTGCCTCGCGGCGTGAACATAATCCCAGTTCTGAGAGCAGTTTAGAAACACGTACTTTTTCTTCCATGGCTACATTATCCGTTAAAGATGGGATTTAAATGGTGCAGGGCAATATTAGATATTCGCTAAACTGCAAAAGTCATCCAAATTGAACAAGGAAAAACAAAATGACTGCTAGTTTGAAAAAACCACCAATTTATAAAATTCTCTATTTTCAGGTGCTGGTAGCAGTCGTTTTGGGTGTTTTGCTGGGCCATTTCTATCCTTCCTTAGGCGTTGATATGAAGCCTTTTGGGGATGCCTTTATTAAAGGCATCAAGATGTTAATTGCGCCCATTATTTTCTGTACGGTTGTGGTTGGTATTGCCGGTATGGAAGACATGAAAAAAGTTGGCAAGACAGGCGGCATTGCCCTTCTGTATTTTGAAATCGTGAGCACGATTGCCTTGATCGTGGGACTGGTTGTAGTGAATGTTCTACAGCCCGGTGTCGGTATGAACATTGATCCAGCGAGCTTAGATACTAAAGGGATTGCTGCTTACACTGGCCCAGGAAAAATGGCCACAACGACTGAATTTTTACTCAACATTATTCCGAGTACAGCCGTTGACGCATTTGCGAAGGGTGAAATTTTGCAAGTGCTCTTTATTGCAGTGTTATTTGGTTTTGCGTTACATAGATTTGGCGGTCGTGGAACGATGGTGTTTGACTTGATTGAAAAAACCTCACATGTTCTTTTTGACATCATTGGCATCATCATGAAATTTGCACCAATCGGCGCTTTTGGGGCAATGGCCTTTACGATTGGTAAGTATGGCGTCAGCTCATTATTTTCTCTAGGCAAGCTGATGGGTGCCTTCTACATCACCTGCTTACTGTTTGTCTTTATTGTTTTAGGGATCATCGCGCGCTTAAATGGATTTAGCATTTTCAAGTTTGTGCGCTATATCAAGGAAGAGCTTTTAATTGTTTTAGGTACCTCATCCTCCGAATCAGTTTTGCCACGCATGATGGAGAAGATGGAGCTTTTGGGAGCCAAGAAAAGTTGCGTAGGCTTGGTTATTCCAACAGGGTATTCATTTAATCTGGATGGCACCTCAATCTATTTAACAATGGCTGCAGTATTCATTGCGCAGGCGACTGATACCCCCATGACTATTTTTCAGCAGGTCACTCTTTTGCTGGTTTTATTGCTGACCTCAAAAGGTGCCGCAGGTATTACGGGCAGCGGATTCATTGTATTGGCAGCAACATTATCTGCAGTGGGTAATGTGCCTGTAGCAGGCCTTGCAATTATTTTAGGCATCGACCGTTTTATGTCTGAAGCACGTGCTTTGACCAACTTAGTTGGTAATGGCGTTGCAACTATCGTTGTTGCAAAGTGGACAGGCGAGCTAGATGAGAAACAGTTGTCTAGCGCCTTAAACAGAGATGGCTGGATTGAAGCGCAGGATCCTGAATACTTGTTGGATCAAAAAGAAGAAAAAATGCGTTAATCAAGTTCTCACAATGTGAACGCTGCAGGGGGCCCCTTCTACGATTTTCGTCATAGAGGTTCTCCACGGAGCGACTTTATTTGGGAGCTTGTGGGAGGCGCCGATCAAAATCAGTGAGGCATCATTGTCCTTGGCAAACTCCACAATGCGTGACGCGGGGTCCATCGCTTCTAGTACATGATAAGAAATTCTTTCTGGTGGAAGCTTCAGAGGCTTCGCCCAATCCATCAATTGAACTAGGTGCCCACGCACAATTCCACTGGCTGTTTCACTTTCGTGATTACCTTCGTAGGTTGGGGTGCTTGCAATAGTACTTAAGCACACCAAGCGACTTTCAGGATAGGCTTGCAAGAGATTTTTGGCGGTGCTTTGCATGCGTTCGCGTAAATCTTCATCTGATTGTCTGGTATCAATCGCTGCAATCATCAGCGGCGCATCATAGTTACCCATACTCGGACGTGGGCTGGGAGAGGGTTCGTAGCCAGCAGCTTTAAACATTCCCTTCAGGTTTTCCCAAAAGCTGGGAGGCTCTACTCGCTCACCACGCTCTGTAATCCTAATTCCCTCTGGATCTCTGAGTGCCTGGCGTAATTGTGTTGCACTTTGATAGCGATCTGCGGCCCGCGGCTCTATACAGCGCAGCACGACTTCTTGGAGCCAGCGCGGAATTTCTCGGCGAATTGCCCGCGGGGGAAAAGGCTTTGCCCACATCCGTCTTCGCAGGCCGCTCATGGTTTGAGGATTGCCAAACGGCAACTCACCAGTGAGTAATTCATACATGATGACGCCGATGGAGTAGATATCGCTTCGTGAGTCCGAGCGAATACCTGCAACCTGTTCTGGAGAGATATATGGAGCAGAGCCAATACCCTTGCGCATCTCTTCCGCAAGCAAATCTGGGTAACGCGCATGATGCGAGAGACCAAAATCGATGAGGGTTAGTTTGCCTTGTTCATCAATCAGAATGTTTTCTGGCTTGATATCCAGGTGAATAGCATCCTGTGAATGGAGTGATTGCACCGCTTGTGCGAGATCTGCTCCAATGCGTACAACCTCGTCAACGGTAAATAATTTTCCTTCTTTAATAAGATCTTCTAATGGCCGGCCTGCAACTCTTTCCATGGCAATGTAGGGGCGAGTTGCCATATTGCCGGCACCCAGAAACTTCGGTACATAAGGGCTTTTGAGGGAACGCAAAATGGTGAGTTCGGTTTCAAAACCAATCAAGCTCTCAACAGGTTGATCTCTTCCCACTCTGGGGATCTTCAACAGAATCGGGACATCAATACCTTCCTTAGTAGCAGAGAATAGGCTAGCCATTCCACCGCGATGCACTTCTTTTCCCAGGGTAAAGCCATCGACAACTTTACCTTCTTGAAAGATGTCATCTACCGCTTCAATATTCGTATTAATCGGCATGGCTTATTTGCCAGTGATCAAGCGATTGGCTAATTCTTCTGGCAATCCCGCGCGACGCACTTTATCTGCCGCAGCAAAATGATCGTATGGTGTGCGATGAAAAGTAAGCACTTCAGTTTCTGGTTCAAAGACCGCAAAACATGCCTCAGGATTGCCGTCTCTAGGTTGGCCTAGTGACCCGACAACACCGACCCACTGGCGATGTGGGAGCACTGGAATTTCATCGCCAGGATGAGGGGCAAAGCGAATGAGCTTGCCAACGGCGCTTTGATAAAAGAGGGCTTGCTCGTGCGCATGACCTACAAAGGTATAGCTTTTGCCTGAACTCTGGGCACAGTACCAAGCACTCATGCTATCCGTGACATAGTTCCAGTCAGCAGGATTGTGAGCAGATGCATGCGCAAAGCAAATCTTCTCTTCATTTATGATCAGCGGGAGGTTTTTTAGAAATTCGATATGACTATCATTGAGCTGGGTCTTAGTCCACTCAATTGCAGCATTGGCATTAGGGTTCATTTTCATACTGCAATCTTTAAAGATTGCTTCGTCATGATTCCCCAATATGGCAAGCGCTTTTTTGGCGTCTACTAAGTCAGCGATACGCTCAATGATGCCTGCAGGATCTGCGTTATAGCCAACGATATCGCCTAAGAAAGCCATGCGGGTTACTCCAAGCTCTTCGGCCCTGGCCATGCAGGCCTCGTAAGCCTCTAAATTACTGTGAAGATCGGCAAATAGCCCAATGCGTTCTGTCATCCCTTAATGATAGGTCAAAAGGGTATTAGATAGAAGGGTTATAGGGGTTAGCTTGATTGCTTGGTGGATTTTTAAAGCGCTTATGGACCCAATAGTATTCGGCTGGGCGCAGTCGGATTTCAGTCTCAAAGTATTGATTTAACCGGGCCGTGTCAGCTATCGGATCTGGCCCTGGAAAATTTTCTAAGGGTTTGCTGATTTCGCAAAGATAACCAGACTCATCCGCTTTTAAAGTGGTAGTCATCAAACACACATCTGCCCCAGTGATTTTTGCTAACCGCGAAACTGCAGTGATGGTATTTGTTTCAATTCCAAAGAAAGGGACAAACTCGGAATCTTTGATGCCGAGATCAATGTCTGGTGCAATGATGATGAAATCGCCATTGCGAATTTCGCGAATAATTTCTTTCGTGTTTCCTTGGCGATCAATTGAATTTCCACCAAAGCGATTACGCCACTCAATAATTTTTTTATTAAAGAATGGATTCTTCATACGCTGAAAAAAGCCCGAAGTACGAGGCCAGCGTTCTTGCTTTGCGAGGGCGCTTAGAATGATGCTGCCTTCAATGCCAGTGAAGTGCATATTGACGAGGATGCGCGGCTTTTTACTTGCAAGGTCTACGGCAGATTTCACTTCAATCATATCGCTGAGCTGCTTGCTACTACCCATCCAAATAATACTTTTCTCCACCAAGCTTCTGCCCAGCAGGCGCCAGTGTTCTTTACTAAGGCGGTCGATCTCTTCAGTGCTTAATTTTGGAAAACACAAATGCAAATTAGTCTTGACTACCTGGTTTCTGTCTCCAGGAATATGCGCAGCAATAAACCCCAAGCCATAGCCAATGGCAACTAGCAGCTTATAGGGTAGTAGGGAAAGTAGCTTTAGAAAAGCAACAAGAAGATGATTAAGCAAAGATCTGAGCAAATGAAATTTACTCAGATTCGTAGCGCGTTAGAGTTTTTTGATAGCGTTCTTCCATTTCATCAATGGAGCTGCAAGACATTCCCAGGTCTTTGATAATTCCGGTATCTAAACGATAAGCCCAGCCATGCACAGTGAGGTCTTGGCCGCGTGCCCAAGCATCTTGAACAATCGTGGTTTCGCAGACATTCACAACTTGTTCAATCACGTTGAGCTCACATAGGCGATCTTGGCGTTTGGGAGTTGGTAAAACTTCTCCCAAGTAGCGCTCATGTTTTTGATGAACGTCTTTTACATGCCGCAACCAGTTGTCCGCAAGACCTACGCGTAGATCGCTTAGTGCAGCGTGCACGCCCGCGCAACCATAGTGACCAACTACTAAGATATGTTTGACTTTCAATAAGTCAATTGCAAATTGAATCACCGATAAGCAATTTAAATCGGTATGAACGACCACGTTAGCAACGTTGCGGTGAACGAATAATTCGCCGGGCAAAAGATCAACAATTTCATTGGCAGGCACGCGACTATCAGAGCAGCCAATCCAGAGATATTCAGGAGCCTGTTGGTTAACCAGTCGCTTAAAAAAATCAACATCTTTCGCAACCATGCCCTCAGCCCATTCGCGATTGTTTTCGAATAGGTGTTCCAATGCTTTGGAGTTCTTCATAATCATGGTTTAAGTTTAAAGTACTTTAATGACGCCTATTTGGTTAAAACAAACCCCTAGCGGAATTACGTTAAATCTGCATTGCCAGCCTGGTGCGAAGCAAACCAAAGTGGTGGGCTTGCATGATGGGTGCCTCAAGATTTCTCTACAGGCTCCGGCTCAAGAAAATAAAGCAAATGAGCTATTGCTTGCCTGGCTTTCGAAGCAGTTGAAGGTGCCTCAAAAGCAAATTCAATTCGTTTCAGGGCAAAACAGCAGAAAAAAGCGAGTGGAGGTTTGGGGCCCGATTAGCGCGGAACAAATTATTTTGGCCCTAAACCCCTAAGTCACCAAAAAATTGCCCACAAGAGCCCTAGGATCAACACCCACTTGCCGATGTAATAAACGCCGCGATGTGATGCTTTCAGTTTTTTTGCTTGGGCTCTGAGGTGATAAAAATACTTGAACAGAATATTTACAGCCCCAACTTTTTCGCCTTCAACATTTTGAGACGCGGCTGCACTCATCACGTAGTGACCAAACCAGCGATTGAGCCAGCGCACTACTTTTGTATAAACCGGTCTCTCAACATCGCAAAATAGCACTATGCGTTGTTGATCGGTTTCATTCGCAGCAAAGTGAATATAGGTCTCATCAAACATGACGGGCTCGCCATCTTTCCAAAAATAGCGTTCACCATCGACCTCGATAAAGCATTTGGGATCATTCGGTGTGACTAGGCCAATGTGGTAGCGCAGTGAGCCTGCATAAGGGTCGCGATGGCGTACTAGGGTTGCTCCAGGCGGCAAAGAGGCAAACATCGCCGCCTTAATCGAGGGAATCGATTTAAGCAGGGCAACAGTCTTTGGGCAGCTCGATTGGGCTGAAGGCAAGTCCTTTCCATACCAATAGAGATAAAAACGCTTCCAGCCCGTTCTAAAGAAGGAATTAAAGCCAATATCGTTATAACCGGTAGCAGCTGCAATGGCCCCGTCTGCGTTTAATGAAAGAGCTTCTTGGCGAATCGTTTCCCAGTTATCTTGCAAAGGCTTCATCTCTGGAAATTGACTTACTGGAATATAAGCCGTCGCCTTTACTTTGGAAAATAAATATAAAAGCGTATTAATTGGGGCTAATAGAACTTGATAGTCCATTAGTGAGCGCACAATTCCAAAGCGTACTTTGCCTCTGAAATAAACATATAAGGCTGAGACTATAAAAATAAAAAAGACGATGTGACGAATTTGCATGGAGTTAGCCAATTAAGTAAGTGCATCCATTTTAATTTGCCTAAGCTTGTCCAATGGGCTATTTCTTCAGCAGGGATGCCCATATACTTAGCAAAGATAGGTTCGGGTGCCCGATTAGGGTTTATGTGGATATTAGTCTAGGAAGATCGTATGAATAGGTTCATAAAGTGGCTCTTAAGCCTTGTTTTAATTGGGGTTGTGGGTATTTCCCTGTACACCTGGTTCATGCTTACTTGGAGCTATGGCAGCGGTGAACGCGCCGGTTATGTGCAGAAATTTTCGAAACGCGGGTTTATTTGTAAAACTTGGGAAGGGGAGCTGGCGATGGTTTCTATGCCCGGGACAATGTCTGAAAAATTCTACTTTACGGTGCCTGAAGACGCTGTAGCAGAGAAAATTAATGCTAATCTAGGAAAAAAAGTAGCTCTTCAATATCAACAGCACATTGGTTTGCCAACGAGCTGTTTTGGGGATACAGAATATTTCGTATCTGGCATTATCGTTTTGGATGAGTAATTTGTAGTCGTAGTAAAAAATTGCTGTATCGCATCTTTATTTTTATAATTTTTTGTGGTTAAAATCATGTAAGCGTAATGTGCGCTGACATCAATATCTATAAGGAGCTTCACTTGAACAAAGCCGAACTAATCGCAGCGATTGCTGACGACGCGGAGATCTCTAAAGCCAAAGCTGAATTCGCATTGAATTCTGCAATTGAGAACATTATCAAAGCTGTTACCAAAGGCGACTCAGTACAACTGATCGGTTTCGGTACATTTGCATCTGGCAAGCGTGCTGCACGCATGGGCCGCAATCCAAAAACTGGCGAGCCACTCAAAATTGCTGCTGCTAAAACTGTTAAGTTTTCTGCTGGTAAAGCATTTAAAGATTCAGTTAACAAGCGTAAGAAGTAATTCTTTCTTTGTTAATAAAAAAGCCCGGGATACCGGGCTTTTTTATTGCCTGAAGAATGGATTGCTCTCAGATAATTTCCATTAGCTTTGGACTAAGCGGCGATGACGATGAATGCTCATCAAGATACCAGCCCCAAATCCCAGGGTGACCAATGCAGTGCCGCCATAACTGATAAATGGCAGCGGTACGCCAACAACCGGAAGTAAGCCACTAACCATACCAATATTCACGAATGCATACGTGAAGAAAATGAGCGTAACGGATGCGCCTAATAATCGTGTAAATAAGTTAGGTGCACTTGAAGAGATAGTTAAGCCTCTTTTAATGAGTGCAAAGAAAAGTGCAATCAATATGAGGTTGCCTAGCAAACCAAACTCTTCTGAAAAAACAGCAAAGATAAAGTCCGTATGTTTTTCAGGAATAAATTCTAGGTGGGCTTGTGTGCCCTGAAACCAGCCCTTCCCAAAAAATCCACCTGAGCCAATGGCAATCATCGATTGAATAGTGTGAAATCCTTTTCCGAGAGGGTCGCTACTTGGATCGAGCAATGTACAGATACGATGCTTTTGATAGTCATGCACAAATGGCCAGACAACATCGTGTGCACAAATTGTGCCGCCAAAAATAATAATTAAGAGAATGCCAATTACGCCAATACCAACAAAGGGCAAAATCCATTTCCAGGGCAACCCAGCTAAGATGATGACGTACAGCCCAGCTGCAAAAACCAATAGCGCGGTACCCAAGTCCGGTTGACGGGCAATCAGAAAAACGGGTATAGCCAGAATGATCGCTGCAACTCCATAGTCCCAACTCTTCTGAATACCTTCACGCTTTTGAAAGTACCAAGCAAGCATCAGAGGCATAGCAATCTTCATGATTTCAGAAGGCTGAATCACAATGCCAATATTTAACCAACGACGTGCACCTTTTTTGATTAATCCGAATACTGCAACTGCAACGAGCAAGGCAACGCCGAATCCATAAATCCAAACAGCCCCCATCTCTAACCACTTTGGTGGAATACGAGAGACGATCCACATCACTAAGAATGAGAGAGCAAGATTGCGTAGCTCATCAGAAATTTGCACAGGTGTGTTTTGACTTGCAGATAGAAATGTAAAAAAACCAACAGCCGCTAAGCCAAGCAGAATAAGGCCTAGCTGGCGATCTAATCCAGCAAAGATGCTAAAGAAAGCGGATTTAATTTTGATTAAGGGGCTCTTTTCCATTCTGGAACCTCCTTAGGCCACTTGCCCTCAATGTAATAGTCCAGCGCTTGACGTGCAATCGGTGCAGCATACTGCGCACCAAAGCCTGCATTTTCGACTACCATCGCAATCACAATGGTTGGCTTTTCTGCAGGAGCAAACGCAATATATAAAGCATGGTCACGCAAGAACTCTGCAGTAGCACCATGTTTGTAATCTTTCGAATTCAAACTAAAGACTTGTGCAGTACCTGTTTTTCCGCCTACTTGATAGTTGGTACCTTTGAATGCTGCAGCAGATGTGCCGGAGTTGTTCACTTCGACCATGGCTTTTTTGATTACTTCAATATTTTCGGCATTGAGGTCGATTCGATAGCTCTCTTTGGGTGTTGTCAAAACGCGATTACGGGTAAATGGATCTTCAATCGCTTTAACTAAGTGTGGCTTCATCACAATCCCGTTGTTTGCAACGTTTGCCATCGCATGGGCCAACTGCAAAATAGTGAAAGCGTTGTAGCCTTGGCCGATGCCTAAAGAAATCGTTTCACCCTCATACCATTTTTGTTGCTCTGGTTTTTTGAAAGTATTCTTTTTCCACTCTGTGGAAGGAAGAACTCCTTTTGCTTCACCCTGCAAATCAATCCCAGTGATCTGACCAAAGCCAAGCGGCTTCATAAAGTCAGCAATCATATTCACACCCATATCACGAGCAAGCATGTAGTAGTAAGTATCACAAGACTCAACAATAGACTTTTGCATATCCACAATACCGTGACCACCCTTCTTATCGTCACGGAAAGTGTGATTGCCAAAATCAAAATAACCTGGATCTGAAATAGTTTGTGATGGCGTACGCTTTTTATTTTCCAAGGCAGCTAATGCCATGAAAGGCTTATACGTTGAGCCTGGTGGATAGATGCCTTTGAGCGGGCGGTTATAGAGCGGCTTTTGTGGAGAGTCATTGAGCTCTTTCCAGGTAACCGAATCAATTCCTTCAACAAAATCATTCGGGTTAAAGTTGGGCTTGGATACGAAGGCGAGCACATCTCCGGTCGCTGGTTCAATTGCTACGAATGCACCACGAAAGTTTCCATACAACTGTTCAACTAAATATTGCAACTTGATGTCTACCGAGAGAACAATATTTTTTCCAGGAACTGAAGGTGCGCTAGAGAGTGTGCGAACCGGTTTTCCGCCAGCAGTAATTTCTACTTGGTCGTACCCAGGCACACCACGTAGAACGTTTTCGTAACTTTGCTCTAAGCCAATTTTCCCAACGTACTGAATGCCAGGCAAAAAGGAGGCTTGTAGGGCATCAGGATCGTCTGCCTTGGCACCCTCAATTTCGGCCTGCATACGCTCTTTATCTTTTTGAGAAACTCGTCCGATATAGCCTATGAGGTGCGAGGCTAGTTCGTTATAGGGGTACTCACGGAAGCTTCTAGCCCGAATCTCAACCCCTGGAAAGCGGTAGCGATTGGCCATAAACCGGGCTGTTTCGGTCTCATTGAGCATTGAACGCAGTGGAAAAGTGCCCATATTTCGAGAATCTTCCAGGGAGCGCTTGAAATTTCGGCGATCTCTGGGGGAAATATCAATAATTTCAGAAAGCTCATTAATCAGCTGATCTACATTGCCTTTCACCTCTTCGGCATTCACATCGAGCGTAAGAGCAGAGTAGTTCCTACCAATCACAAGACCGTTACGGTCAATAATCAATCCGCGATTTGCTGGGGCAGGTACTAAAGCAATACGATTGCTTTCTGCAAGTAAGGAGTATTTGCTGTGGCTAATGAGTTGGAGCCATACCAAGCGCGTTACCAGTAGCAAGAAGCAAAAGGTAACAAACAAAGTCGCAATATGAATGCGCTCTTGAAATGAGTCGAGATCTGGTTTTTTAAATGAAACCATACAGCTTCTTAGAGTGGCCGATTGTGATCGACGTCAATCGGGCGACGCTGAGGCGCAAGCAATATGCGCGTTGCCACTGGCCAAAGCATTGCCTCAATAAAAGCCTGTATAGCCCCTGTGAGGGCCCACCAGTAAAGCTCTCCGCTGAGTAACCAATGCACTAATACTGGAAATAAAGAGACGAGCAAGAAGACTGGTAGCAGGTGTAGGGCTTGGGATAAAACAGTTAACGCAACAATCCGTCTATGCCAGGAGATGGCAAGGTATGCCACAAGGGAATAGCTAAAAGCATGAAGACCCAGAAGATCCGAGTTATGCACATCCATCATTAAGCCAAGTATGAAAGCGGTGATCACACTGACATAACGATGTTGGTGAATGTTCCAAAACACGATACACAAAATCAACCAGTCAGGAACCCAGCCATAGTTACCGATAGGCAATAAATTTAAGAGCAGCGCACAAAAGAGGCTGAAGTAAATAAACACCGGATTTACCGGACGCAGAATATAGCCGCTTTGGAAATCAATCATTGCATTCCCCTTGCGCGTGTTTGACGGCGACCGGGTGCATTCGTTTGTGGAGCGCCACTGCTTGACTTATTGTTGAGCGTCGGTGCCTTAGCGTCAAACTGTGGATCGTATAAAAATGCCAAGGCTTGGCGGTAGCGATTGACTGCAGCCACCGGAACGCAAAAGACATTGGAAGAGTTCTTGTCGGCGTTTCGTTCAATTTTGCTGATGATGGCCACTGCAAATCCTGGCGGATAAACGCCATCAATACCGGAGGTTAATAAGATGTCTCCAACCTCTAAGTCGCTGGCGACTGGTAAGTAGCGAAGTTCTAGTGGATTGCCGCGGCCTGCCCCAAAAACAGCGGCTCTTAGCCCATTGCGAGCAACTTGGACGGGAACCGCAAAGTCACGATCCTCGAGCAAAGAGACCTCAGCTGAACGATCGTAGAGGCGGACAACTTGCCCAAGAATGCCGGAATCATTGGCAATCGGGTTACCCAGCTTCAAGCCATCATTACTGCCACGATTAATCACAATCCGCTGGGATATTGGATTGGGGGGGTTAAACAGAATTTCTACTGGTAGGGTTTTGAAGGCGACCTGTTTTTGGAGCGCCATCAGTTCACGCAAATTCTGGTTTTCTACCATGAGAAATTCAGATTGATTTGCTAGTAAAGAGAGCTCTGCTTGCCGCGCTTTCATGACTTGATTTTCTTGATCAAGCGTTGAGCGCGTAGTAAAATATTCTGACGTTGCTTCATAAGCATTGCGTGGCGTCATCATGACATATTCAAGGGGGCGCAAAATCCAATTCACATTATTGCGAATTGGATCGAGTGCTTTGAAACGAAAATCGATCAGCATCAGAGCGATGCTGATCGACAGACAGACAATCAGTTTGAGTAAGGCCGGAATGCCCTGTCTGAAAAGTGGTGGAGCGCTATGTTGCAATTCCCTAGTCGACGTGTATGTCGCTTACTCGTGCGAGAACACTCCGCCTAACTTATCCATGCGCTCAAGTGCAATACCGCAACCACGAGCCACGCAAGTTAATGGATCTTCTGCCACATGAATTGGCAAGCCAGTTTCTTCGAGCAAGAGACGATCAAGGTCGCGCAAAAGGGCGCCGCCACCAGTAAGCATCATGCCGCGCTCAGCAATGTCGGACGCCAACTCAGGCGGAATCTGCTCGAGAGCCGCTTTGACTGCGGTGACAATTTGATTCAATGGATCAGTGAGCGCTTCCAAAATTTCATTGCTAGTGACAGTGAAGCTACGGGGGATGCCTTCAGAAAGATTGCGACCTTTAACTTCCATCTCGCGCACTTCAGCACCAGGGAAAGCAGAGCCGATTGTTTTCTTAATTTGTTCAGCAGTTTGTTCACCAATCAACATACCGTAGTTACGACGAATGTAATTGGTAATGGCTTCATCAAACTTATCGCCACCAACACGCACAGAGCCTTTGTAGACCATGCCACCTAATGACATTACGCCTACTTCTGTAGTGCCGCCACCGATGTCTACTACCATCGAACCAGCTGCTTCAGAAACTGGCAGTCCAGAACCGATTGCAGCAGCCATTGGCTCTTCAATCAAAAATACTTGTGATGCGCCTGCACCCAATGCAGATTCACGAATGGCACGACGCTCAACTTGAGTAGAGCCACAAGGAACGCAAATAATGATGCGTGGGCTTGGTTTTAATAATTTGCTTTCATGCACAAGCTTGATAAATTGCTTGAGCATTTGTTCGGTAATAGTGAAGTCGGCAATAACGCCGTCCTTCATTGGGCGGATGGCCTCAATATTTCCTGGAACCCGACCTAACATCGCTTTTGCCTCTTTTCCGACGGCCAAAATGGTTTTTTTGCCATTTGGGCCACCTTCTTGGCGAATCGCCACAACCGAGGGTTCATCGAGGACAATACCCCGCTCACGCATGTAAATTAAGGTGTTGGCGGTTCCTAGGTCGATGGCTAGGTCATTGGAAAAGTAGCTGCGGAAAAAACCAAACATGATGTAGTGGGAAAATAGAAGTTGTTAATAAAAATATATAGGAATGATACTCTAGCGCCCCATGAATCTTGATGATGTCCAGCGCATTGCGCACCTTTCCAGGCTTGAGTTAAACCAAGCAGAAGCTGAAGCGGTTTTGCCTCAATTGCAGGCTATTTTTTCTTTGGTTGAAGAAATGCAAGCCGTCGATACCAGCGGTCTTGAGCCTTTAGCTCATCCGATCCTCTTTTTGCGGGATTTGGCCCAGCCTTTGCGCGCGGATCAGGTTACCGAGTCAGATCATCGTGCTGAAAATATGCAGTCTGCCCCAGCCCAGCAAGATGGCTACTTCTTAGTTCCCAAGGTGATTGAATGAGCTGGCACAACACCCCAATTGCTCTCATGGCGAAAGCCTTAGCCGCAAAAGAAGTCTCTAGTACCGAGTTAACCCAGTACTTTTTAGACAGAATTGAGGCTGGAAAGCGGTGGAATGCTTACTTAAATGTAAGTGCTCACTTAAGTTTAGAGCAAGCCAATAAAGCAGATCAATTAATCTCTTCTGGTAAAGCTGGAAAATTAACAGGTATCCCGGTCGCCCACAAAGATGTCTTTGTGACACGTGGCTGGAAGTCGACTGCGGCATCGAAAATTTTGGATGGATATCAAAGTCCATTTGATGCAACCGTGGTTGCCAATTTGGGAATTCCGGATGAGGGCAATCCGAATGGTGCCGGCATGGTTTGCTTGGGCAAAACCAATATGGACGAATTTGCTATGGGCTCTTCCAATGAGAACTCTGCCTATGGCGCTGTCCTCAACCCCTGGAACTCCGCTCATGTTGCAGGCGGTTCATCAGGTGGCTCTGCCGCAGCTGTTGCAGCGGGATTAGCCCCAATTGCTACCGGCACAGATACGGGCGGTTCAATACGCCAACCAGCGGCATTTTGTGGTCTGACTGGAATTAAACCAACTTATGGGCGTGTCTCGCGTTACGGCATGATTGCCTACGCATCTTCATTGGACCAAGCAGGTCCCATGGGAAAGACTGCTGAAGATTGCGCATTGTTACTTTCCGCTATGTCTTCTCATGATCCGCGCGATTCCACATCGCTTGCAGATTCTGGTGAAGACTATGGTCGTTACCTCAATCAAGCATGGCAAGAAAAAGACGCGAACGCTGTCAAACCACTAGAGGGTTTACGCATTGGCCTACCAAAAGAATTCTTTGCAGAGGGTTTAGCTACAGATGTTGCTAAGTCAGTGCATGAGGCCGCCAAAGTGTTTGAGAGTTTAGGTGCAAAGTTAGTCGAAGTGAGTTTGCCGAAAACGAAATTATCTATTCCGGTGTATTACGTTTTGGCTCCTGCAGAAGCATCCAGTAATTTAAGTCGCTTTGACGGTGTTCGCTACGGACATCGCGCTAGTGAATACAAAGATCTTGGTGATATGTATCAGAAGTCGCGAACTGAAGGTTTTGGTGCTGAAGTAAAGCGACGCATCATGATCGGCACTTATGTCTTGTGTCATGGATATTACGATGCTTACTATTTGCAAGCACAAAAAATTCGTCGCATTATTGCCGCGGATTTTCAGGCAGCCTTTAAGGAGTGTGATGCCATCCTCGGGCCCGTTGCGCCTGATGTGGCTTGGCGACTAGGGGAGAAATCCAAAGACCCAGTACAAATGTATTTGGAGGATATTTATACCCTTTCAACAAATTTGGCGGGCTTACCAGCAATGAGTGCGCCTTGTGGATTTAATCCCAGCAATTTGCCCATTGGTATGCAATTGATTGGCAATTATTTTTCTGAAGCACGTTTATTGCAGGTAGCGCATCAATACCAACAAGCCACTGATTGGCATTTACGTCAAGCAAGCGAGGTGGCATGATGCAATGGGAAGTCGTTATTGGTCTTGAGACCCACGCACAATTACAAACGAATTCAAAAATATTTAGTGGTGCAAGCACACGCTTTGGCGCAGAACCAAATACACAAGCTTGTGCAGTGGATCTCGCATTACCAGGCGTGTTACCGGTTCTCAATCGCCAAGCGGTTGAGCACGCGATCTGTTTTGGCTTGGCTGTAGGCGCAAAGATTTCACCTGCCAGCATTTTTGCGCGCAAGAATTATTTCTATCCTGATTTGCCTAAGGGTTATCAAATTAGCCAGATGGAAATCCCCGTTGTCGTTGGAGGCCAGCTAGAAATTTTGGTTGGTGATGAGGTGAAGCTTGTGCAGCTGACACGTGCCCACATGGAGGAAGATGCTGGCAAATCCGTTCATGAAGAGGGCTTTATTGGCCCCCATGGTGAAGCCTCTAGCGGCATTGATTTAAATCGAGCAGGCACACCGCTTTTAGAGATCGTGACTGAGCCTGTAATGCGAAGTGCTGCCGAAGCAGTTGCCTATGCCAAGGCATTACATACCCTAGTCGTTTGGCTTGGCGTTTGTGACGGCAATATGCAAGAAGGCTCTTTCCGTTGCGATGCCAACGTTTCAGTTCGTCCGATGGGGCAAAAAGAATTTGGTACCCGTTGCGAGATAAAGAATCTAAATTCATTCCGTTTTTTGGAAGAGGCGATTCAATATGAAGTGCGTCGTCAAATTGAGTTAATTGAGGATGGCGGTACGGTTGTTCAAGAAACCCGCCTGTACGATCCTGACCGTGGCGAAACACGCAGTATGCGTAGCAAGGAAGATGCAAATGACTATCGCTATTTTCCTGATCCAGATTTATTGCCTGTAGTCATTGATGAGTCATGGATTAGTACTGTGCGTAGCAAGATGCCTGCGCTTCCTGCACAGCTCCGTGAGCAGTGGCAAAAGGAATATGGTTTGAGTGCTTACGATACTCAGCTACTAACGCAAGATCGTGATACTGCTGCCGTCTTTGAAGAGCTTCTCTCAATTGTTGGTAAGCCATTAGCAAAAGCTGCAGCAAATTTAATCGCTGGTGAATTCGCTTCATCATTAAATCGTGCGGGCCTTGCCGTCAATGATGCCCCATTAAAAGCCGAGCATTTGGCTCCGTTACTCATCCGTGTTGCGGATGGCACGATCTCTAACAAGATTGCTAAAGATATTCTTGCGATCCTATGGGAAGAGGCTATTGCAGGTAAAGCGATGAGCTCAGTCGATCAAATTATTGATGCCAAAGGCTTGAAGCAGATTAGTGATAGTGGCGCCCTAGAAGCCATCATTGATCAGGTGTTGGCAGCTAATCAGAAGTCAGTAGAAGAGTTCCGATCTGGTAAAGAGAAGGCATTCAATGCTCTAGTGGGTCAGATCATGAAGGCATCACAAGGCAAGGCCAATCCTGGCCAGGTAAATGAGCTCTTGCGTAAAAAGCTGAGTTAAGTAGGTTAATAAACAGCAGGCTAAGAAAGAAATAGATGAGCGCAATAGATCCAAAGCAGGCAGAGCAAGAAGAGTTAGTTGCTGAGTGGTTGCGAGCAACCCCAGGTTTTTTTGATCGTTATGCCGATCTCTTTAATGAGATTCGCATTAAGCATCCCCATGAAGATCGTGCGATTTCATTACAAGAGCGGCAGATGACTGTCTTGCGCACCCAAAATCAAGAGCTCAATCGTCGCTTAAGTGAGATGCTGCACTTTGGTAGCCGCAACGACAAGACTCAACAAAGTTTAGTAGCTTGGTTGTTATGTCTAATGAAGGCAAACAATAAGGCTGATGTAGAGGCTGCAATTACTTCGGGATTATCAGAGGTGTTTGAGGTGGAGTCTGCACAATTGTTATCGCCAAATTCTGCATTTGGCCCCTGGATAGATACACCACTTTGTGGCTCAGCTAAAGAGCTCGCAGCAGCCAGCGTGGATTTACTAGCCAGCCAAACCACGATTGATCCTGAGTGGCTAAGCATGGTTGCCATTGGCTTGCCCTTAGGTAAAAGTATTGGCGTTAACCAATCGCCGGCAGTGCTGTTGCTAGCTAGTAAAGACGAAACCCGTTTTACAGCAGATATGGGCGCTTTCTATTTGCGTCAGATTGCCGAACTTACCGCAGCAGCTTTGGATCGTATCCAGGCTTATGAAATTAAAGGCGACTGAACTTCATCCTCTCATGCAGGAATATCTGCATGAGTTACATGTACTGCGTCAACTATCACCGCATACGCTGAAGGCGTATGGTATGGATCTAAGCGATCTACAAAATTTTGCTCTCGAAGATTCCATTGATTTATTAAAAGTCAGCAATGGCCATGTGCGTCGTTGGGCTGGACGCTTGCATTCCAAAGGTAATTCATCCAGAAGTATTGCTAGAGCGCTTTCAGCATGGCGGGGATGGTATGACTGGTTAACAGAGAAAGATGCTCGCCGAGATGCCCGTGCCGGGAAGGTTGCAAGTAATTTAATTGCCAATCCAGTCGATGATGTGAAGGCTCCTAAGCGCCTCAAATCGCTGCCTAAAGCCTTGTCAGTCGAGCAAGCACTTTCCTTGGTCAACCAGGCGGTTAAAGAGGCAGAAGAAAAAAAAGATTTGGAATCCATTCGAGATGCAGCCATTATTGATTTGCTCTATTCCTCGGGCTTGCGTCTTTCTGAGCTCCTGGGGATTGATGTGATGCAAAGCAAAGATCGACAACATGAATCTGCGGGCTGGTTAGACTGGGACGCCGCTGAAGTGACGGTCTTGGGTAAGGGCGGGAAGAGGCGCTCTGTTCCGGTGGGCGCGCCTGCCATGCAATCACTCCTTCAGTGGCGGCAAATGCGTGATGGGGCTAGTTTTGTTGAGCAATCTCAAGCGCTTTTTTTATCTGCAACGGGTAAGCGTTTATCGCCCAGAACAGTGCAAGCGCGTTTGCGAACGCTAGCAATGCGAGCTGGATTGCCCACTCATGTACACCCTCACATGATGCGCCATAGCTTTGCCAGCCATGTATTGCAATCATCACAAGATTTGCGAGCTGTTCAAGAGATGCTGGGGCATGCCAGTATCGCGAGCACTCAGATTTATACCTCACTAGATTTTCAACACCTCGCTCAGGCATACGATAAAGCGCATCCTCGCGCAAAGGCTGGCAAAGGCTGAGGAACTCGGTAAGATAGTAGGTTTCCCACCTTGGGTAAATCAGTTTCTAGATTTTGATTGGATCATTCATGGCATTAATTCCGGTAACCATTTTGACGGGCTTCTTGGGCAGTGGAAAAACCACCTTGCTCAAACATATTCTGACTGAGCAACATGGTAAAAAAATTGCGGTCATCGAAAATGAATTCGGCGAAGAGAATATTGATAACGACATCTTGGTTCAAGACAATCAAGAAAATATTGTGCAAATGAGCAATGGCTGTATTTGTTGCACCATTCGCGGTGACCTGGTTGAAGCGCTAAATACGCTTTGGGAGCAACGCAAAGATAAAAAAATTCAGTTTGATCGCGTTGTCATTGAAACAACTGGAGTGGCTAACCCAGGCCCAGTAGCCCAAACATTCTTCATGGATGATGATGTGGCTGATCATTACGTATTGGATGCTGTTGTGACCTTAGTGGATGCCAAACATGGGCAGCAACAGCTCAATGAGCATGAAGAGGCGCAGCGCCAAGTAGGCTTTGCAGATCAAATCTTTATTACCAAGACCGATCTCGTTACTCCCGCTGAGGTGGAGGCCTTGCGTTGTCGTCTAATGCACATGAACCCGAGAGCCCCAATTACAGGAATCTCTAAAGGAGTGGTGCCATTAGATGCGGTTTTAGATCTCAAAGGTTTCAACCTGAATGCGAAGCTGGATATTGACCCTCATTTTTTAGAGCAAGATGACCACGATCATGAGCATTGCGGGCATGACCATTCACACGATCATGATCACAGCACTTGTGGGCACGATCATAGTCATGATCATCACGGCCATGCAGGCCATACAGATCGCATCCAATCCTTCGTTTTTCGTAGTGATAAACCCTTTGATCATAAAAAGCTGGAAGACTTCCTGGGAGGCATTTTGGAGGTCTTTGGTGAGAAGATGTTGCGTTATAAGGGCGTCCTGTATGTCAAGGGAAGTAACCGAAAAGTGGTCTTCCAGGGGGTTCATCAGATGATGGGGAGCGATTTGGCAGGCCCTTGGGGTGCTGAGCCTAAGCAAACTCGGATGGTCTTCATAGGCATCGATCTGCCTAAAGACACCCTACTGGCTGGGCTTGAGGGATGTTTGGCCTAGGAAGATTCGGGTACAATCCGCCGCCACGGTCAAGATTGATGAATATTAATAAAAGGGCCGTAAAAGTTTGGCAGAATGAGGCAATAATGCTTCAAACCAGGAAAGAATGAGATGACGGTAAAAACAGCAACAAAACCAGCGACCGCTGCAAAAGCAAGCAGCAAGGTTGCGAGCACTAAGGTTGCAAAAGGTGCGCCATTAACTGAAGTGGAATTGCTCAAAATGTCCGACAAGGACTACATGAATGCAGCTCAGTTAGATTTTTTCCGCCAGAAGCTGTTGACTCTCAAAGACGACATTTTGAAGAATGCTTCGGAGACTACGGAGCATTTACGTGAAAATATTCTAGTTCCAGATCCTGCTGATCGTGCAACTATTGAAGAAGAGCATGCATTGGAATTGCGCACGCGTGATCGTGAGCGCAAGCTGCTTAAAAAAGTTGAACAGGCATTGGCTCGTATTGAATCTGGCGACTATGGTTGGTGTGAAGAGACTGGCGAGCCAATTGGCTTAAACCGTTTAATTGCAAGGCCTACAGCCAACTTATCTCTTGAGGCTCAAGAGCGTCGTGAACTCCGCCAAAAATTGTTTGGCGAATAAATTCTGATTAAACATGACTGAACGTTTACCAACTTTGGGAGATATTCCTCCCATATTAAAAGCAGAGATATTGGCTGAGGCATTGCCTTACATTCGTCAATATCACGGCAAAACCATCGTGATTAAGTACGGTGGAAATGCGATGGTGGAAGAGCGTCTGAAGGAAAGTTTTGCACGTGATGTCATTTTGTTGAAGTTGGTTGGTATGAACCCAGTAGTGGTTCATGGCGGCGGCCCACAAATTGATGAGGCATTAAAAAAGATTGGCAAAGCAGGTACCTTCATACAGGGCATGCGCGTCACCGATGAAGAAACCATGGAAGTGGTGGAGTGGGTGCTTGGAGGCGAAGTCCAGCAAGATATTGTGATGTTGATTAACCACTTTGGCGGCCAAGCAGTTGGCTTGACTGGTAAAGATGGCGGCTTGATTCATGCGAAAAAGATGATGGTGCCAAGCGATACAGATCCTAGTCAAAAAATTGATCTGGGTTTTGTGGGGGAGATTGAAGCCATCAATCCTGCGGTCGTTAAGGCCCTCCAAGATGACGCCTTTATTCCTGTGATCTCTCCAATTGGTTTTAGTGAAGAAGGTCAGGCTTACAACATCAATGCTGACTTGGTTGCCGGTAAGATGGCTGAAATCTTGCATGCAGAGAAATTGGTAATGATGACCAATATTCCTGGTGTGATGGATAAAAACGGCAAATTGCTTACGGATTTAACTGCTAGAGAAATAGATGCACTCTTTGCAGATGGCACTATCTCTGGTGGCATGCTACCGAAGATTTCTTCTGCTTTAGATGCAGCAAAAAGTGGCGTGAACTCTGTACACATCATTGATGGACGGATTGAGCACTCTCTCCTATTGGAAATTTTGACCGAGCAAGCTTTCGGTACGATGATTCGTTCGAGATAAGCAAACCATATGCCTTCATCTTTAGAGCCGATCAATCTCGACGACAGCAGCGTAGATGCTGGCAAGACGCGTAAGCGTCCTCGCCCAGGCGAGCGCCGTCTGCAAATTCTGCAAGTGCTTGCTGAGATGTTGCAGAACCCTAAAAGTGAGCGAGTTACTACTGCGGCTTTAGCAGCGAAGATTCAAGTTTCAGAAGCGGCTTTGTATCGTCATTTTGCGAGTAAAGCGCAAATGTTCGAGGGTTTGATTTCCTTTATTGAGCAAACTGTCTTTGGTTTAATTAATCAAATCAATCAAAAAGAAGAATCTGGTCTTGCTCAGGCTAGAGGAATCTTGCAAATGCTTTTATTCTTCGCTGAGAAGAATCCTGGTATGACCCGCGTTCTTTTAGGCGATGCTTTGTTACAAGAGGATGATCGTTTGCAAGAGCGAATTACTCAGGTTCTTGATCGCGTGGAAGCTTCTCTAAAGCAGGCTTTACGTATTGCACAAACTCAAGGCGGGGCTTGGGCAAAGGTCAGTCAAGACGAGGTGAGTATTCGTGCTGCCTTGTTGATGAGTTTTGTTTTGGGTCGTTGGCATCGATTCGCTCGCAGCGGTTTCAAAAAATTGCCAACAGAAGCCTCTGAAATTAGTCTGCGCATCCTTCTCTCAGAATGAGCGAGTTACACCTCTCTAGAAATACCATCCATTTTGCCGAGCCCCTGCCTTTGCAGAGTGGCGCCATGTTATCTGGCTATGATTTAGTCATTGAAACGTATGGCAAGCTCAATGCTGATAAAAGTAATGCGGTTCTAATTTGTCATGCACTCAACGCATCGCATCACGTAGCAGGCCCTAGCCCAGAGGATCCAGAAGATATTGGCTGGTGGGACAACATGATCGGCCCCGGCAAGCCTGTAGATACCGATCATTTCTTCGTGATTGGCGTGAATAATTTAGGCTCCTGTTTTGGCTCTACTGGGCCAATGAGCATCAACCCAGAGACTAGTAAGCCTTATGGCGCAGACTTCCCGGTTGTTACTGTTGAGGATTGGGTAAACACCCAGGCACGTCTTGCAGATAAATTGGGTATTCGTAAGTTTGCTGCAGTCATGGGAGGTAGTTTGGGTGGTATGCAAGCGATGGCTTGGGCCATCCAGTTTCCAAAGCGCTTAGACCACTGTGTCGTGATTGCATCCACTCCAAAATTGAGCGCACAGAACATTGCTTTTAATGAGGTAGCACGCAATGCCATTTTGTCTGACCCAGATTTTCATGGCGGCAATTACTACGAGCATGGCGTAGTACCTAAACGTGGTTTGCGTTTAGCGCGTATGGTTGGTCATATCACCTATTTATCTGACGACGACATGGCTGAAAAATTTGGCCGTGAGTTACAGCGCCCTCATGGCGAATCAAACGATTATCGTTTTAGTTTTGATGTCGAGTTTGAGGTTGAGAGTTATTTGCGTCACCAAGGAGATAAGTTCTCCACTTACTTTGATGCCAATACGTATTTGTTAATTACTCGTGCCCTGGATTATTTTGATCCTTCTCGTCGTTATGACGGTAGCTTGAATCGAGCTTTAGCTGAAGTACAAGCAAAATTCTTGGTAGTGAGTTTCTCAACCGATTGGCGCTTCCCGCCCAACCGTAGTCGCGAGATTGTTCAGTCTTTGCTGAGCAATAAGAGTGAAGTGAGCTACGCTGAAATTGATGCACCTCATGGACATGACGCATTCTTGTTGGATGATGAACGCTATCACAACCTGGTGCGAGCCTACTTTGCGCAAATGCTGGAGGTCCAGTCATGATCGTGATGCATAAGCGAGCAGACTTTGCAGCGATTGCCAATTGGATTTCTCCCAATAGTCAGGTGTTGGATTTGGGTTGTGGTGATGGCAGTTTCTTAAAGTATTTGCAAACACAAAAGCCGGTTCATGCTTATGGGGTTGAGATCGATGACGCACGCGTACTCGCTTGTGTCCAAAAAGGGCTGAATGTCATTCAGCAAGATCTAGAAGGTGGCCTTGCACTCTTCGAGGATGCTAGTTTTGACACTGTTGTGCTCTCTCAGACTTTGCAGACCATTCATGAAACCGAAACGATTTTGCGTGAAGTGGTGCGTGTTGGCAAAGAATGCATTGTTTCTTTCCCGAACTTTGGCCATTGGTCACATCGATTGGCAGTTGGACTAGGCCGTATGCCAGTATCTAAGAGCCTGCCCTATCAGTGGTACAACACACCTAATGTGCGCGTACTCACGGTGGCCGACTTCGAAAATTTAGCTTCAAGTCTGGGCCTCAAAGTGCTTGATCAATGTATCTTGCACGAGGGACAACAGGTCACCTTACTGCCAAATCTTTTTGGCAGTTTGGCACTCTTCCGCGTTCGCAGCGCCTAAATCCGTGCTCAAAGCAGTTCAGTCTTGGCTGAGTGAGTTTCGGGTTTATCTCGAATGGCCATGTCTTCGCATGTTGTTTCTGGGTTTCTCTGCAGGGCTTCCTCTGTTGCTGATTCTAGGAACCTTGAGCTTCTGGTTACGTGAGGCTGGCATTGATCGCAGTACCATTGGCTACTTAACTTGGGTGGGCTTGATTTATGCCTTTAAGTGGGCTTGGGCGCCACTGGTTGACCGCCTGCAAATTCCGCTTTTAACCAAACTCTTTGGGCGTCGCCGAAGCTGGTTGCTCTTTGCTCAGGCACTCATCATCTTGGGGCTGGTGGCGATGTCGACGTTGGATCCAAAGCTTGCCCTGAACTCAGTAGTATGGTGTGCCCTCCTAGTTGCCTTTGGTTCAGCAACGCAAGATATAGCATTAGATGCTTTCCGGATTGAGTCTGCTAATAGTGATCATCAGGCTGCTTTAGCAGCTACTTATCAAACAGGATATCGACTCGCTTTAATTTGGTCAGGTGCAGGCGTCTTATGGCTTGCTGCCAGAGCAGAATCTGGCAGTGGTTATGATGCCAGTGCCTGGCAGTTTGCGTATCTTTGTATGGCCGCATCTATTGGGGTTGGTGTAATCACCACCTTATTGAGTAAAGAACCTGCGCGATATGAATTAGCCAAAGTGCGCACCGCTAAAGCATGGCTTTATCAAACCTTGGTGGAGCCATTTGCAGAGTTCCTTACGCGTTATCGTTGGCATGCAGTATTGATTTTGTCTCTCATTGCCGTGTACCGTATCAGCGATGTGGTGATGGGAATTATGGCCAACCCATTTTATGTAGACATGGGGTACACCAAAGATGAAGTAGCTGCTGTGAGCAAAGTGTTTGGCGTAGTGATGACTCTGGTTGGCGCCTTCATTGGTGGAGTACTGACACTGCGTTTTGGCGTTCTGCGAATTCTATTTGTGGGTGCTGTGCTGTCAGCAGTAAGCAATCTATTGTTCGCCTGGCTTGCAACCCAGGGGCACGATTTACATGGATTAATTTGGGTTATCTCTGCAGATAATTTGAGCTCAGGCATTGCTAGTGCTGCTTTTATTGCTTTCCTATCTGCCCTGACTAATATCCGATATTCAGCAACTCAATACGCTCTCTTTAGTTCAATGATGCTTTTGTTGCCTAAGTGGCTCGCAGGCTTCTCGGGCGTTTTTGTTGATAACTATGGATATCAAGCATTTTTTTACGGCACCGCCATTATTGGCGCCCCAGTTCTCATACTCATTTGGGCAACGATTCACTTCAATGTCGTTCAGATTAAAAAAGAAATCGAATAGTTTTTAAAGCTTCCAGTCGTAGTCAACCGTGAGTGGTGCGTGATCTGAGAAGCGCTCATCTTTGTAGACTGATGTTTTGATTGCACTAGCAGCAATGCTTGGTGTACTGATGTGATAGTCAATTCGCCATCCGACATTCTTGGCATAAGCTTGGCCGCGATTACTCCACCAGGTGTAGCAAGACTCTCCAGCATCAGGTTCAAGTTTGCGATAGACATCTACATAGCCTACCTGATCAAATAAGTTCGTTAGCCAGGCACGCTCTTCAGGTAAGAAACCAGAATTTTTAACATTACCTTTCCAGTTCTTAAGATCGATTTCATGATGGGCAATATTAACGTCGCCGCAGAGCACGATTTCTCGCCCCGATTTTTTGAGCTTGAGCAGGTGAGGCAAAAAGCTGTCGAGATAGCGATATTTAGCCTCTTGGCGTTCGGGGGAGCTTGAGCCTGAGGGCATATAGACGGAAATCACCGATAAGCCTTTGAAGCGCGCCTCGACATAGCGACCCTCTGCATCAAATTCTTCATTCCCATAGCCGTATAAGACCTCATCTGGCTTATGGGGGGTATAGATACCGCAGCCACTGTAGCCTTTTTTTTCTGCATGGTGAAAGAAGCCATGCATCCCATCGGGGTTCAGAATTGCGTCCTCTAGGTCATCTCGTTGAGCCTTGAGTTCTTGCATGCAAATGAAGTCCGCCTTTTGTTGAACAGCCCAGGGCAGAAAGCCCTTTTTGACTGCAGAACGGATACCGTTGAGGTTCGCTGAAATGATGCGTAACATGTAGGCCTATGAGCTCAAATAATTCAAATCAAGATAAATTTATTCACTTCGCCTTGGAGGCAAAGGTTTTGTCCTTCGGGGAGTTTAAAACCAAAGCAGGCAGACTCTCGCCATATTTTTTTAATGCGGGAGGATTTAATGATGGAGCTCGTTTAAGCGCCTTGGGTCGTTATTACGCTAATGCTCTAAAAGAATCCAAAATTCAGTTCGATATGCTTTATGGCCCAGCTTACAAGGGCATCACATTAGCCGCTACCACTGCAATTGCCTTAGCTGATGGGGGTTTAAACATTCCTTTTGCTTATAACCGTAAAGAAGCTAAAGATCATGGTGAGGGTGGCTCATTAGTTGGCGCTCCAGTAAAGGGGAAAGTGGTCATTATTGATGATGTGATTTCTGCAGGAACATCTGTACGTGAATCCGTCGATCTTATTCGGGGGGCTGGTGCAGAGCCAGTAGCAGTCTTAATTGCCTTAGATCGGATGGAGCGTTCTGGCAATGCTATCGAGATCGGCGAGCACTCCGCTGTACAAGCGGTTGAACAAGAATTTGGTTTGCCAGTCATTGCCATTGCTAACCTAGCAGATTTAATGGCTTTCTTAACCGCATCTAGCGACACTGAGCTCAGCAATTACTTGCCGGCAGTGAAGGCTTATCGAGACCAATACGGAATCTAAGGCAGCACTCTCTTAGATTTCTGTTTCACCTTCAAAGACGGTAACTGCTGGGCCTGTCATGATGACTGGCTGAACAATATTATGCGCAATGCCACCCCAAGCAATTTGTAAATCGCCCCCGCGAGTATGAACTTTTACGGGTGAGTCTAATAAACCTCTGCGGATTCCTGAAACAACCGCCGCACAGGCGCCCGTACCGCAGGCTAGCGTCTCTCCAGCGCCGCGTTCATAGACGCGCAATTTGATTTCATGGCGATTCATGACCTGCATATAGCCCGCATTGACTCTATTGGGAAACGCCGGATAACTTTCAATTTCTGGACCTTCTTCTAAAACAGCTGCGCTATCGACATCAGCAACTACTTGAACCGCATGAGGGTTGCCCATTGAGATAACCCCGACAAGGCTGTCATGAGTGGCTGGCTGATTTAAAGGAAGCGCATAAAGTATTTCCTGAAACGCTTGAACACTTGCTAAGCCATTCGCATTAAATGGAATCTGATTATGTTCAAAAATGGGCGCACCCATATCCACCTCAACTTGACCATCGGGGTGGGATTTCAGTGTAAGGACGGTATGTGCTACTTCAACACGCAATGGGTTTTTGGTGGATAGGCCTTGGTCTAAAACAAAGCGAACAAAACAGCGGGAGCCATTGCCACATTGCTCTACTTCGCCGCCATCAGCATTAAAAATGCGATAGCGAAAATCCGCATCAGGGCGAGTAGCCTTTTCTACTATCAAAATTTGATCAGCACCAACACCAAATTGCCGATGAGCTAAGGTTTGCCACTGCTCTGTAGTGATATCACTCAGATCTTGATCGATACCATTGAGCACAATGAAATCGTTGCCAGCACCATGCATTTTGGTGAAGCGCAACTTCCGTGTCGGTGAATGTGTGCTCAAAATAGTTCTACTTAATCGTAAAGGCTGGGTTCGCCAGGCGGTCTATGTTTAAAACGTTTATGTACCCAATAGTACTCTGCCGGTCTTTCACGAACAAGTTCTTCAATGTATTGATTTAAGCGCGCGGTATCTTTTTCTGGGTCATCACTCGGAAAATTGGGAAGTGGCTTGCTAATGTGACAGGTATAACCTTTCCGATCTTTGTTCAGAGTTGTGGTCATGAGATTGACTTCTGCATTGGTAAGCTTGGCTAGGCGTGATACTGAGTCCACCGTGCTAGTCTGAATGCCAAAGAAGGGTACGAAAATAGAATCCTGTGGTCCTAAGTCGATGTCTGGAGCAATGATGGCTACATTGCCACTTTTGAGCTCGCGGAGCAGATCGCGCAAGCGATGCTGCCTTTCAATCGATTGACCTCCAAATCGATCGCGCCATTGCACCATCTTCTGATTAAAAAGCGGGTTCTTCATTTTTTGATATAAACCAACACCATTGGGCCAATGATTGCGAGCACTTAAGGCAGAAAACGCCATGAAGCCCCCCTCGAGACCAACAAAATGGGGGTTTACTAGGATGCGTGGTTTCTTGTCGCCAAGATCAATTTCCGAGCTGATGGAAACAAACGCAAGAATTTGTTTCCTAGTCCCAAGCCATACTCGGCTGCGTTCAACTACGCTACGACCAAATAATTTCCAGTGCTCTAGTGCGAGGGCATCAATATCTTTTTCAGTGAGACTGGGAAAACACAGTCGCAAATTCGTTTTCACCACTCGGGAGCGGCTATTGGGAATATGGGCAGCAAGCCAACCAAGTGCATAACCTACATAAATTGTTATGAAGTAGGGAAGAAAGGCAAAGAGGCGCAGTAAGCTGAGCCCTAAGAAATTGAAGAGGTTGGATAACCAGGCCATTTCAAAAAATAATAAAGTTCTATTAAGGAGTTGGTGGCAATTCTGCACCGGCGGGATGCTTGTAGCGTTTGTATGACCAAATAAATTGTTCTGGAGCAACTAAGACCGCATTTTCAATGGCAACATTTAATTCTGCAGCTGCAATGTTGGCGTTCTCAGATAGCGGAGTCAGCCGAGTGGCTTGCATGAGCCAGCCTTCACCGATCTTCTTTCGTTTGGCAGTAAACATCACCACTGGGGTATTGTTGCGATTCGCAAGTCGGGCGGGCAATGGTGTGGTGTATGCAGGACGTCCAAAGAAGGGCACCCAAACACCCTCTCCACCACTAGGCACTTGATCGGGAAGAATGCCAATTGCTTCACCGCGCGTGAGTGCCCGCGTCATTTGGCGCACGCCATTGAGGTTGGTGGGGACAAAATGCATATTGGGATACGCGCGACCTGTTTCCACTACTTCATTGAGCCACTCTTGACGTGAGGGCCTGTACAAAATAGTTGCTGGAAAATGTTGTGCCAATACCCGAGGAATAATTTCAAAGCCGCCAAGGTGAGGGGTTAGCATCACTAATCCATGGCCTTCATTGATAGCAGTTTCTACTACATCCCAGTTTGTCACTTCAACTAATTTGAGTGCTTTCTCGGGGTTATGCCAGATCCATAAGCTATCTGAGAACAGCATTCCTGAGGCTCGAATCGCTTCCCAAAGTTTGCATGGCAAGCCGTGAAGTTTTACAACTCTCTCATATTGAGGGCGAAACAGTGAGCGATATTGTTTTGAGCCAACATAGGCTAGCAAGCCAAAAAATGACCCAATAATCTGGACCAAGGAGAGGGGAAGTGCGGCAATCGCTTTGAGGCTGAGTTGAAGAAGAAGTGTTCTCACCCCCCAATGATATTCAATGCTGCCCCTAGGGCCAAATTTATCTGCGCCTTGATGGGAGCGCCTATTTGGGATAGAATTGACCCATCGCTGAGTTAAGGCAACTTGCAGGGCGATTCATAAATTCTGCTAAAGCGTCGCCGTTGTGGTTCCTGGCACGTCGAGTTGTCCCATAGATCGTGTTAATTTTTAAAGGAATATGCAATGGCAAACGATTACTTCTTTACCTCAGAATCTGTTTCTGAAGGTCACCCCGATAAAGTAGCAGACCAAATTTCTGATTCCATCTTGGATGCCATCCTGGCCCAGGATCCAACTGCACGCGTTGCAGCAGAAACCTTATGTAATACCGGTTTGGTAGTTCTGGCTGGTGAAATCACTACCAATGCGAACGTTGATTACATTCAGGTGGCTCGCAATACTTTGCGCGAAATCGGTTACGACAATACGGATTACGGTATTGATTACAAAGGTTGCGCTGTATTGGTTGCCTATGACAAGCAAAGCCCTGATATTGCCCAAGGCGTTGATAAGGCACATGATGATGGTTTAGATCAGGGCGCTGGCGACCAAGGCTTGATGTTTGGGTATGCCTGTGACGAGACCGCAGAGCTCATGCCTTTACCAATCCACTTGTCGCACCGTTTAGTCGAGCGTCAATCTCAGCTGCGCCGTGATGGCCGTTTGAATTGGTTGCGCCCAGATGCAAAGTCCCAGGTGACCTTGCGCTATGTCGATGGTAAGCCTGACTCCATTGATACAGTCGTTTTATCTACTCAGCACGATGAAGATATTTCTCTCGAAAAATTGCGTGAAGCAGTGATCGAAGAAATCATTAAGCCAGTCTTGCCTAAGCATTTGATTAAGGGCGCAATTAATTTTCTAGTGAATCCAACAGGTCGTTTTGTTATCGGCGGCCCACAAGGTGATTGCGGTTTAACTGGTCGCAAGATCATCGTTGATACCTATGGCGGCGCTGCCCCACATGGTGGTGGCGCCTTCTCAGGCAAGGATCCCTCTAAGGTAGATCGTTCAGCTGCTTACGCTGGTCGTTATGTAGCCAAGAATATCGTTGCTGCTGGCTTGGCAAGCAAGTGCTTAATTCAAATCTCATACGCAATTGGTGTTGCTAAACCAACCTCTGTGATGGTCAGTACCTTTGGCACTGGCAAGATTTCTGACGAGAAAATTGCCCAGTTGGTTTCTGAGCACTTTGACTTGCGTCCGAAGGGAATCGTGAAGATGCTCAATCTGTTGCGTCCAATTTATCGTAAAACTGCAGCTTATGGCCACTTTGGCCGTGAGGAACCAGAATTTACTTGGGAGCAGACTGATAAGGCTGCTGCATTGCGTGCAGCTGCTGGCCTATAAGCTCTAATGCTTTAAAAAGGCAGCATTCAGTAGTATTGAGGCGAAATATGGCGTAATTGTTTACAATTACGCCATACCTTCAAGGAGCGTTGCAAGGATTGCTGAGGCCCAGCACTTCCCCAGGCTTGAAGGGAGTGAATTCCTAAACGGAGTTTGCTAATTGCAACCGCGCTCGCTAACCCATGATTCAATGGCTAGCGAGTATCTACTCCAGCATTGAATTGTATTTAGCTGGAGCATTACATGAATACCGTTTCCGATTTTAATTTGCAAGATTTCGTGGCAACCCGTTGCGCAATTGCGGACATTTCTCTGGCTGATTTTGGTCGCAAGGAAATCGCCATTGCTGAAACTGAGATGCCTGGTTTGATCGCTATACGCGATGAATTTGCTGCTGCACAGCCACTGCGTGGTGCGCGCATTACTGGTTCATTGCATATGACCATTCAAACCGCAGTATTAATTGAGACCCTAGAGGCGCTCGGTGCTGAAGTCCAATGGGCCTCTTGCAATATTTTCTCAACCCAAGACCATGCTGCTGCTGCCATTGCTGCCAATGGCACACCAGTTTTCGCAATTAAAGGCGAAACCCTTGAGCAATATTGGGACTTCACTCATCGCATTTTTGAATGGGCTGATGGCGGCTATACCAATATGATTTTGGATGATGGTGGTGACGCTACTTTGTTGTTACATCTTGGTGCGCGTGCAGAAAAAGATCAAGCTTGTCTCAATAATCCAACTAGCGAAGAAGAAACTATTTTGTTTTCTGCCATCAAGAAAAAATTGGCACAAGACCCAACTTGGTATTCCACGCGCTTAGAAAAAGTGAAGGGCGTTACGGAAGAGACTACTACTGGCGTACATCGCCTGTATCAAATGTTTGCCAAGGGTGAATTGAAGTTTCCAGCGATTAACGTGAATGACTCTGTAACCAAAAGCAAGTTTGACAATCTTTATGGTTGCCGCGAGTCATTAGTTGACGCGATTAAGCGCGCAACAGACGTCATGGTTGCCGGTAAGGTTGCAGTAGTTTGTGGTTATGGCGACGTAGGTAAAGGTTCTGCGCAAGCCTTGCGTGCCCTATCTGCTCAGGTTTGGGTGACTGAAGTCGATCCAATCTGCGCATTACAGGCTGCGATGGAAGGCTATCGTGTTGTTACGATGGATTACGCGGCTGATAAGGCAGATATTTTTGTTTCAGCAACTGGTAATTACCATGTAATCACGCATGATCATATGGTGAAGATGAAAAATCAGGCAATCGTTTGTAACATCGGCCACTTTGATAATGAAATTGATGTTGCTGGTATTGAAAAATACAAGTGGGAAGAAATTAAGCCACAAGTCGACCACGTAATTTTCCCAGCAGCCAATGGTCAGCCTGAAAAGCGCATTATCATTTTGGCTAAGGGTCGCTTAGTAAATCTAGGTTGCGGTACAGGTCATCCTTCATACGTAATGAGCTCTTCATTTGCAAATCAAGTGATTGCGCAAATTGAATTGTGGAATGCAGTTGGCACAGATAAATACCCAGTTGGTGTGTACACACTGCCTAAGCATTTGGATGAGAAGGTCGCACGCTTACAGTTGAAGACCCTCAATGCACAACTCACTGAATTGACCGATCAACAGGCCAATTACATTGGTGTAACGAAGGAAGGCCCATATAAGGCTGACCACTATCGTTATTAATCCAATCCATCTAGCATAGCCAGGCCAATATCATGGAATTAAGCGTCGAATTCTTTCCTCCAAAAACACCTGAAGGTGAGAATAAGCTACACCTTGTGCGAGAGCGTTTCAGCGAAATGCTGAAGCCTTCGTTTTACTCCGTGACTTTTGGTGCTGGCGGCTCTACTCAGTCTGGCACCTTAAAGGTGGTGAGTGATATTCATGCAGCAGGCGCTACAGTTGCGCCTCACTTGTCTTGCGTTGGTAGCTCACGTGAAAGTGTGCGTGAAATGTTGAAGCAGTATCAAGCATTGGGCATAAAGCGAATTGTTGCTTTGCGCGGCGATTTGCCGTCAGGCATGGGTCAGTATGGCGAGTTTCACCATGCGAATGAGTTGGTCGAATTTATCCGTGCAGAAACAGGTGATTGGTTTCATATTGATGTCGCTGCTTACCCGGAATGTCATCCACAAGCCAAATCTCCTGCAAGCGATGTGCATTTCTTTGTGCAGAAGATGAAGGCGGGCGCAGATTCTGCCGTGACTCAGTATTTTTACAACACTGATGCCTATTTCCGCTTTGTGGATGAAGCCTATGACTTAGGGGTTACACAGCCAGTTATTGCGGGCATCATGCCAATTACCAATAGCAGTCAGTTATTGCGTTTTTCGGATGCTTGTGGCGCTGAGATCCCGCGTTGGATTCGTTTGCGTTTGCAGTCTTACGGCGATGATATTGCCTCTATTCGTGCTTTTGGTGAAGAAGTAGTCACCGATTTGTGCGACCAACTCTTAACTGCTGGCGCGCCAGGTTTGCATTTCTATTCCCTGAATCAAGCAGATGCTGTTTTGGCAATTGCAGAAAACTTGGATTTAGCGAAGTAAGCCTGATTCGGTGAGGAGCATATCTAAAGGTTCATCATGAGTTTGAGCTGACCACTGGCTATCATTAAGTTTTTGCCAATCAAATCCAATCCCAATGCAAATTAGCTTGGGATTTTTTTCTCTCAGAGCTGCAAGGGTGCGATCAAAATATCCACCACCGTAGCCAAGACGCCAATAATGCGTTTTGCCATTCTCGCTTGAGCTAGACCATCCAACGCAAGGAATTAAGATGCAATCGGGATCAATTGCAGGCCTTTGGGAATTGGTGGGAATAGGCTCAGGAACTCCATGCTTACTGGGACTCAGATCATCCCCATTCTGCCACTCGTAGAAATCCAGGTGCTTGTCTGGGCGAGCAAAAGGCAGAGCCATTTTGTGGCCAGGGTTAGTAGTAGCCCAAGAAATGAGTGTTTCCCGTAAATCTAGCTCATCCTGAATTGGCCAATACAGGGCAATCGTTTTTAGGGATTTACCATTGCTAACTAGAAACTGATTTAGGGTGTCAATAAGCCGCTTTTGAGTCTGGGCGTAATCAGGCCGAGCGGCATATTCTGTGCGCTGCCTTAATAAATCTTGACGAAGAGATTTTGGAGAATTACCGTGCATATCGTCCATTATCAGGCGAAAATTAGAAGATATAGTAAACAAGTTGGCATCGAGTAAATGCTAGCGCAATTCAATACAAGGGTAGATGGTGAAGGTAAAGTCTGAAATGCTAAAAAGCGCTCTCCCTCAATGGACCAAGATTTTGTTCCTAGGGCTAGCCTTAGCCATGCCTAGCGCTTTTGCAGAAAAATCTAAAAAACCTAGCCTACCTAAATCCTATGAAAGCAAAGCTGCCCCTGTTGAGATTAGTGATACAGATCGGATGTTTATTGATTTGCGTGAAGCCGCCAAGAAAAACGATGTATTTCGTACGCAGCAACTTTCATCTAATCTAGCAGGTTACCCATTTGATGACTATGTAGCCTATTTTCGGATTAAGCCTCAATTATTTGACAGTGGCGGCGGGGCTCGAAGTGATTACAGCGCAGATGCCCAAGTAGTTGCATTCTTAAATCAGTACCAAGGTACAGCATTGGCTGACCGTATGCGCAATGATTGGCTACTGGTATTGGGCAAGCGTAAGGACTGGGCGCGCTTTGATGCAGAGTACGCCAAATTTGTACTCGATGACGATACGCAAGTGAAATGCTATTCATTGCTGTCAAAGTTATCTCAGGGAGAGAATCCAACCAAATTGGCAATCGATGCTCGCGCTGTTTTATTGGACCCCAGTTATTTCGGGCAGGCTTGCCAAGAGTTGGTTCCATCGCTAGTCGCTGCTGGCGGTATGACGCCGAGTGAGGCCAAGGCCATTGGCCGCGCTGCGAGTGAAAAAGGGTACGACACCATGGCACGTCGTTTGGGTGGCGAAGATCCTATTGCGGAGATTGTGAAAGCTGCTATAGCGGATCCCTCTAAGGCATATCGTGACTTTCAACAAAGTTCATCGCGCTACAGTAAAGAAAATCAGGCTGTAGCCTGGGGAGTGATCGGTCAATTCTTGGCAAAGAAGCTAGATCCCAATGCGGATGACGCTTATCGTTTGCAACAGGAGCTTGGCTATAACGAACTGCTCTCTGCTGAGACCCAAGAGTGGAAAGTGCGAGCAGGCTTACGCGCCAAAGATTGGGCCTTAGTAAAAAACGCAATTGATGGCATGAATCCAGCAGTGCGTAACCGCGACCCTGCTTGGACTTACTGGTATGGGCGCGCCTTAAAGGCCGAAGGCCAAGATACAAAAGCAAAAGAAAGCTTTGAGCTGATTGCAGAGCAATATAACTTTTATGGCCAATTAGCACGAGAAGAGCTGGGTAAATCCAATCATGCGCCATCTCGAACAAAGGCGACCGAACAAGAGATTGATGCGATGGCTACGCGTAAGGGCTTTGTTCGAGGCGAACGTTTGTATGCCATGAATTTACGCTTTGAAGGAAACCGAGAATGGAATTGGGAATTGCGGAATATGACCGACAGGCAATTAATTGCAGCTGCTGAATACGCTAAGCGCATTGGTTTATATGACCGTGTAGTCAATACTGCTGACCGGACAAAACAGGAGCATGATTTTTCTTTGCGCTATCCAACACCATATCGCGAAGAACTTTCCCCAATTGCAAAACAAATCGATTTAAATCTTGCCTGGGCTTATGGGTTGATTCGTCAAGAGTCGCGGTTCATCATGAATGCTTCATCTTCTGTTGGGGCTTCGGGTTTGATGCAAGTGATGCCTAATACCGCAAAGTATGTTGCTAAAAAGATTGGCATGGCCAATTACACCAACGATAAATTAAGTGACACAAATACAAACCTCACTTTGGGTAGTAACTATCTCAATATGGTGTTGATAGACCTAGACGGTTCTTGGGTGCTGGCATCAGCTGCTTATAACGCCGGGCCTTCTCGCTCCAAGGCATGGCGTGAGAAGTTGTCCGGGCCCACCGAGGGGGCTATCTTTGCCGAAACTATTCCCTTTAATGAGACGCGTACTTATGTCAAGAATGTACTTTCCAATGCAAATTACTATTCATCAGTAATGAATGGTCAGCAACAATCTTTAAAGCAGCGCTTGGGAGTCATTGCACCAAAAGCGGCTACCCAATCTGATTTACCTTAATTAATGAAGTGAATCTAAGGACTTATGAAATACGACATTCTTCTTATTGGTGGTAATGGTTTTGTGGGTCGCGTCTTGGCTGCACAGTTGCAGGCGCAGGGATATTCCGTGCTCTTGCCCACTAGCCATTTGGCTGCGGGCCGTGAATTAAGAATGCTCCCTAAAGTGCATCTTGAAGATACTGACATACATGATTTTGATGAGCTTCAGGCTTTGTGTGCTCGTATTCATCCATATGGCGCAGTCATTAATTTAGTGGGTGTTTTGCACGATAAGCCCGCTAGGCCTTATGGAAAAATCTTCAAGGCAGCGCATGTAGATTTACCTAAAAATATTATTACTGCGATGCAATTGCACGGGCTAAAGCGCTACCTGCATATGAGTGCTTTGGGTGCAGACTCCAATGGACCGTCCATGTATCAACGCAGCAAGGGGGATGGGGAAGCGGCAGTAAAAGCAAGCGATTTAGATTGGACTATCTTTAGGCCCTCAGTTATCTTTGGTGCGCAAGATCAATTTATCAATCTCTTTGCAAAGCTTACTAAGGCACTTCCAGCAATGCCTTTGGCAAATTATGACGCTCAGTTTCAGCCGGTGAGCGTGGATGATGTTGCAAGCGCTTTTGTGATGGCGCTAAAAATGCCGCAAACAATTCGTCACTCCTATGACTTGGTTGGACCAACGGTTTACACCATGAAAGAGATTGTCGAGTTTGCAGCCCGTAAGGCTAAGACCTCTTGTGCAATTATTCCGGTGCCAGCATTTGTTGGCTATCTACAAGCCTTGGCTTTTGAGTTTTTGCCTGGACCCACTTTGATGTCTCGTGACAATATTGCCTCAATGCAATTGCCTAATATCTTGCCAGTAAATGGAGTTGATGCATTAAGTGCAGTATTTGGAATGAGTCGGCGAACTCTAGAGGGCATGAAGTAATGAAAATCTATGCAGTTGGTGGTGCGATAAGGGATACCTTGATGGGTTTGCCGGTGCACGATATCGACTATGTAGTGGTTGGCTCTAGCGTTGATGAAATGATTGCAAAAGGCTTTCGGCCAGTGGGTAAGGACTTCCCAGTTTTTTTACATCCAGATACTCAAGCAGAATATGCCTTGGCACGTACTGAGCGGAAAACAGGACAGGGTTATAAAGGCTTTCATTTTTATGCAGATCCCTCAGTCACACTAGAGCAGGATTTAGAGCGACGTGATTTAACCATCAATGCCATGGCGCAAGAAGTCGGTGCTGATGGCAAACAGTTTGGCCCCATCATTGATCCGTATAACGGTCAAGAAGATTTGGCTGCAAAGATATTTCGCCATGTATCCGATGCATTTGCTGAGGATCCCTTGCGTTTATTGCGTATAGCCCGCTTTGCTGCTCGTTTCCCAGAGTTTAGAGTTGCAGACGCGACAATGACTGCATTAAAAGCGATTGTTCAGTCTGGTGAACTAAATGCACTATCCGCTGAGCGCATCTGGCAGGAGCTTGCCAGAGGTTTGGTTGCCTCTAAACCGATACATCTCTTTCAGGTATTACTCAATACCGGAGCAGCGAAGACCATATTGCCAGCAAGCCTTGGGACAAGCCTTGCGGAAGAATTATTTCGTGAAGAATTGATTACACATTATGAATCAGCTAGTAATAACTTAGAGGAGCGATGCGCTATCACTCTGATGCATTTGCCAGTGAGTGAAATTCGTTCGTGGGCTGATGGTGTTCGTATGCCGATTGAAGTACGTGACTTCTGCGAGATCTTTGCACAATTGCGCGATGTGATGAATCAGTTTCCCAATGGCAAATTTCAAGCAGTAGATATTTTGGCCTGGTTTAATCGTGCTGATATTTGGCGTAAACCTGATCGTGGCTTAGCGCTATTAAATCTTGGTCAAAAGCTTGGAATGCCGGTCTCATCTTTCATTGCGGCGATGCGCAATGCTCAAGCCATTAATACGGCAGAAATTATTGCCGGTATCGGGGCTCAGGATCGCTCAAATGGCGAGCGTATTGGGAGCGCATTTGAGAGTGCAAGACTTGCCGCCATCGCTCAGGCGCTGCAAGTCTAAAGTCGATTTCTACCTCTAAGGCCTGGTAAATCCTCTAAGGTATAACCTGGCAATATATCTTCAAGTCTTTTGGAGAAGGCAAATGCCTTAAATAACTCGCCCATCTCTGCTTCAGAGAGTAATTTTTGTAGCGAGTTTGAAATAGGTAGAAAAGTTTCTGGATCGCTTGGATCTCCAAGCTCTAATGCAATATCTCCAATACCAGCATCCAAAAGATAGGCTGCTTGATTGGTGAGATATACGTCATCCGCATCCTCTGCAAGTGCACTGCGTGCAATCTGTGACCATTCAACATGGGTTGTTACATCACATAGGCCCGGAAGATGAAATGGATCTTGAATTGCATGATGACGGTGGTGCGCCATCAAAGTACCCTCTAGCCTTTGTGGGTGGTAGTACTCATTCTCTGGGAATCCGTAATCCAATGTTAGAAATAAACCGGTATGCAATTGCTTTGCAACTTGCCTCATCCATGCATTAGCCGGGGCATGTAATTCAGTGACGTAGCCTTCTGAAAAGTTTCTAGTTAATAAGCTTTCAGGAATTAAATCCTGGGCTACGGGGGATCCTGACTTCCAAATTAATTGATCGTGTTCAAGTGCTACCCCATACGAGTACCAAAATCCATTTTGATAAATGATGACATCGCAAGGAATGGCATCAATGACTTCATTCGCGAGAATGATGCCTTTGAAATCTGTTGGCAATTTACTAAGCCAATTGCATTCTGTCGATATATGGAGATTCTTCACAAGGCCACCAATGCGTTCTTGTTGCCGCTGCGCTAGGTCTGGTGAAATCTCGATGATGTCGTAACGATCCAAGTTAAAACCCAGATCCTTTAGGCGACTCAGAATTGAGGCGGCAAGCTTTCCTGTTCCGGCACCAAATTCAAGAATTTGGGTGGGCAAGCCTTTTTCTTGGAGGCCCTCAAGAACCGGTAAGAGGGTGGAGCAGATAGCAGAGCCAAATAAGGAGCTCAACTCAGGGGCTGTGGTGAAATCTCCACCGGAGCCTAATTTATGAGCCCCAGCACTGTAATAGCCCATGCCAGGCTCATAAAGCGCCATCTCCATATAGCGGGAAAATGGCAGCCAGCCGCCCTCCGAAGCAATTTGCTCGGCTATTTTGGCCTTGAGTAGGGCGCTATGCTCCGTTTCAAGGCTGGTCAAGGTAATATCCATAGCTCGCTAGTCTAAGAGAATTTAATTGAACACACCCTTATCTCAGCAACATAAAGCAGTTTTAGTGACTGGCGCCGCCAAGCGCCTGGGTCGAGAAATTGCTTTGGAATTTGCGCGTCAAGGCTGGGATGTCGCTGTCCATTATGGGCAATCTGAGCAAGAGGCTCAGGAAACAGTCAAGGAAATTGGGCGCTTGGGGGTTAAAGCACAGGCCTTCCAGGCCGATTTAGCCGATGAGGCAGCTACTAAAAAGCTATTTGCATCCGTTAGAGAGCAATTTCCCCATCTGCATTGCTTAGTGAATAGCGCTTCTATTTTTGAATATGATCGTGCGAATTCTAAAGTGCCTTTAAGCGCTAAAAGTTTGCAAGACCATATGCAGGTGAATTTGGCAGCACCGATCTTGTTATCTCAATTGATGTTCGAACATCATAAAAATAGTGCAGGTAAAACTGAAGCCGAATTTCTTCCGTCTGTGATTCAACTACTTGATCAAAAGTTGATTAATCTCAATCCTGATTATTTGTCTTACACCTTATCTAAAGCTGCATTAGCGACCTCTATCGAAATGCTAGCGCTCGACTTTGCGCCTCACCTGCGTGTAGTGGGTCTAGCCCCCGGAATATCCTTACCATCTGGCGACCAAACCGAAGAGGGCTTTATTAAAGCCCATCAAATGACACCGTTGGGCAAGTCGTCAACCCCTGCCGATGTGGCTAAAGCAACTGTATTTTTATCTCTGGCCAATGCCATTACAGGAACCACTTTGTATGTAGATGGTGGCCAACATTTATTACCTTCATCACGTGATGTGATGTTCAAAACTAATTAAGTAAGTTCAATTTTATGCACGCCATTCTTTCTCATCCTGCACTCATCGATTGCCGCCGATTATTTTTGCGTGACTATGAAATTTATATCAATATCGGTGTTCATGATTTTGAGAAAAAGGCAGAGCAACGCGTCATTCTGAACGTAGATCTATATATTCCGTTGGGCATGAATACGCCAGCGAATGATCAATTAGATGAAGTGGTTGATTACGATTTTATGCGTGAAACAATCAAGGCTTTAGCCTCCAAGGGCCATATTCAACTGCAAGAAACCTTTTGTGACGACATTACAGCAGCTATGCTGCTACATCCAAAGGTATTGGCTGCGCGAGTCAGTACAGCCAAGCCTGACGTTTATCCCGACTGTCATTCAGTGGGTGTTGAAGTATTTCGGATTAAGCAAGCATAAGTGAGTAGCAATGGGCGATATTCGTAAAGTTGTCTTTGAAGAAAACAAGCTAGAGAAAAAACTCTGTCGCTTGGTAGGTCAGGCTATTGGTGACTTTGGCATGATTGAAGATGGCGATAAGGTAATGGTGTGTGTATCTGGCGGCAAGGATAGTTACGCCCTGCTCGATATCTTGATGAAGTTGCGTGAGCGAGCACCGATTAACTTCGAAATTGTTGCGGTAAATCTAGATCAAAAACAGCCAAACTTTCCAGCAGAAACTTTGCCAAATTATTTAAAGGGCTTAGGCGTACAATTTCATATTGAAGAGCAAGATACCTACAGTATTGTGAAGCGCGTGATCCCTGAGGGTAAAACAACTTGTGGATTATGTTCGCGTTTACGTCGGGGCATTTTGTATCGTGTTGCCGATGAATTGGGTGCAACTAAGATTGCTTTAGGTCACCATCGTGACGATATCCTAGAAACATTGATGCTCAATATGTTTTATGCAGGCAAGTTAAAAGGCATGCCCCCGAAGTTACGTTCAGATGATGGCAAGCATATTGTGATTCGTCCATTAGCTTATGTGCCTGAGAAGCTATTAGAGCGCTATGCGGTCGATATGAATTTCCCCATCATTCCATGTGATTTATGCGGCAGTCAGCCCAATCTTCAACGCCAGGTGATGAAAGAAATGCTTCGCGACTGGGAAAAGAAGCATCCTGGGCGGGTTGAAAATCTCTTTCGCTCCATGCATCACATCGTGCCCTCCCATTTAATGGATGGCGAAGCGTTTGACTTCCAAAATTTAGAGATTTCCACAGAGCTATCCGGAATTGCCGCTAGGTCATCTGGAGATAAGGCGATTGATGAGGCTGAATTGGATGAATTGGCTTGTGGAACCCTCATACAGGGGACTTATAATCCCCCTTTATGAATATCGTCATATTGGCTGCTGGGCAAGGAAAGCGGATGAAATCCGCCTTGCCCAAGGTTCTGCAAACTCTGGCAGGTAAGCCCCTGCTTCAGTATGTCCTCGACACCGCATTATCTTTACAGGGCAAGCAGTCTAAAACAGGACCCATCGTTGTCGTTGGACATGGTGCTGTTGACGTTAAAGACTTTCTGCTCAATCTGAGCAAAGAAGATTCCAGATTTGCCAAAGTGACTACTGCACTTCAAGCTGAGCAGAAGGGAACTGGACATGCACTATTACAGGCACTATCAAAACTTGATGTCCAAGAGCCCACTTTAGTTCTGTATGGCGATGTGCCGCTGACTGGTAAAGATACTCTGAGCAAGTTGCTTAAATTAGCCGATGGTGTCCGTGGTCAAGATGCTGCTTTGGCTTTGCTGACACAGCATCTTGCAAACCCTACTGGCTACGGCCGCATTGTGCGCGATACCGATGGTTCTGTTGCAGCAATCGTTGAAGAGAAAGATGCTACATCTGCACAAAAAAGTATTCAAGAAATTAATACCGGCATTATGGTGCTGCCTACCAATGCATTAAAGAGGTGGCTTAAAGCATTGCGTGCTAGCAATGCGCAAGGTGAGTACTACTTAACGGATGTGATTGCGATGGCGGTTAAAGATGGTGTGCCAATTCGTACAACACAAGCCACTCATGAGTTTGAAACTGTTGGAGTAAACAGCCGCGATCAATTGGCCGCTTTAGAGCGAGCTCATCAATTGCATATTGCTACTCAGTTAATGGCTGCCGGTGTATCCCTTTCTGATCCTGCACGTATTGATGTACGTGGCACCTTGGAATGTGGCACAGATGTTTTTATTGATGTGGGCTGCATCTTTGAGGGCGACGTCTCTTTGGCAGCTGGTACAAAAATTGGGCCCTACTGCGTGATTCGTAATAGCGTACTTGGTAAAGATGTTATCGTAAATGCCTATAGCCATATTGACGGTGCCAAAGTTGGTAACCAATCCATTATTGGCCCTTATGCACGTTTACGCCCAGGAGCAGATCTGGCTAACGATGTTCATATTGGTAACTTCGTAGAAGTGAAGAACAGCAAGATCGCAGCAAACAGTAAGGCAAATCATTTAGCCTATGTTGGCGATTCCATTGTCGGTTCCAGAGTCAATATCGGAGCTGGCACAATTACTTGTAACTATGATGGTGTCAATAAACATCAGACCATTATTGAAGATGATGTTTTTATTGGTTCTGATACCCAATTGGTTGCACCAGTTCGTGTAGGCCGTGGAGCCACACTAGGCGCAGGAACCACCTTAACTAAAGATGCACCTGCCAATCAGTTGACAGTATCCAGAGCTCGGCAAGTTTCTTTGCAATGGCAGCGCCCTGTAAAGCAAGTCAAGAAGCCTGTGGCGAAAAAAGCGGTTGCTAAAAAAGTACTCGTCAAGAAAGCAGTTGTTAAAAAAACTGTAAAAGGTAAAAAATAATGTGCGGCATTGTTGGCGCAGCATCTCACCACAATATCGTTGATGTTTTGATAGAGGGTCTACGTCGCCTTGAATATCGCGGGTATGACTCCTGTGGATTTGCGTTGATTAATAGTGAAGACCCTAAGCATCCGATTGAAAGAGCTCGAACTACCGCTCGTGTTTCAGAATTGGCGGAGCAGGGTAAAGAGTTCGTAGGGACTATTGGTATTGCCCATACTCGTTGGGCAACGCATGGTAAGCCCGATACGCAAAATGCCCACCCGCATATATCTGGCAGTCTTGTGGCAGTAGTGCACAACGGCATTATTGAAAATTATGAAACGCTACGCTCAGAATTAAAAGCGGCTGGTTACACATTTACTTCAGAGACTGATACAGAAGTGATTGCCCATTTAATTCATCAGCAATATGTAGCTAGCGGTCAAAAAGATATTGCTCAGTCAGTCAGGGCAGTCTTGCCTAAGCTTCATGGTGCGTATGCAATTGGCGTCATTGCTCAAGACAATCCAAGTATGCTTGTCGGTGCTCGCGTTGGCTCGCCTTTGGTCGTAGCGCTGGGTGATCATGAAAACTTTCTTGCTTCAGATGCGCTAGCTTTAGCTGGGCGCGCTAGCTCCATGATGTATTTGGAAGAAGGTGATGTTGCTATTCTGAAGGCTGAGAGTGTGGACATCATTGATCAACATGGAAATGCTGTTCAAAGAGAGCGTAAACCCATGCCAGCGCAGGCTGATTCTGTTGATCTTGGACCTTATCAGCACTACATGCAAAAAGAGATTTTTGAACAACCTAGAGCAATTGGCGATACATTAGCCAATATTGCTAGCTTTGGGCCTGAACTCTTTCATGCCAATCCTGATGACTGGAAAGCATTTGATCAAATTCTGATTCTGGCGTGTGGCACAAGTTACTACTCTGCATGTGTTGCTAAATATTGGTTAGAAGATATTGCGGGCATTCCAACACAAGTTGAGATTGCTAGCGAGTATCGCTACAGAACAACCGTTCCTAATCCAAAGACATTGATTGTGGTGGTTTCTCAATCTGGTGAGACAGCAGATACTTTGGCAGCTTTACGTCATGCTAAAGCGCTTGGGCACCCTTATACATTGGCAATTTGCAACGTAGCTAGCAGCGCAATGGTGCGTGAAACTGCATGGCATTTCTTGACCAAAGCTGGCACTGAAATCGGTGTTGCTTCTACTAAAGCATTTACTACCCAACTTCTCGCTTTATACCTTCTGGCTGTATCGTTGGCGAAGCGAGCAGGGAGAATCTCTTCCGAGAAGGAAAAAGAGCTTCTCAGAGAGTTGCGCCATCTCCCTAAAGCCCTTCATGCTGTATTAGCCTTAGAGCCACAAATCATTGCCTGGAGTGAGGTGTTTGCTAAGTGTGAAAATGCGCTTTTCTTAGGTCGTGGCTTGCATTACCCGATTGCGCTTGAGGGCGCACTGAAGTTAAAAGAAATCTCTTATATTCATGCGGAGGCCTATCCAGCTGGTGAGTTAAAACATGGGCCATTAGCCTTAGTGACAGACAAGATGCCAGTTGTTACCGTTGCACCTCATGACACGCTCTTAGAAAAGCTTAAATCCAACATGCAAGAAGTGAAAGCGCGTGGTGGCAAGCTCTATGTTTTTGCGGACCAAGATTCTGAGATCGTGAATAGTGAAGGCATTCATGTCATCCGCCTACCTGAGCACTATGGCAATCTATCCCCTATTTTGCATGCAGTGCCACTTCAGTTGCTGGCCTATCACACAGCTTGTGCGCGTGGTACTGATGTGGATAAGCCCAGAAACCTAGCAAAGAGTGTCACAGTTGAGTAATATTTTTGAAGATTGCTATTAGCAACCAATATAAAAAGGATTAAAAAGTGGACCAGACCCCTGCGCATGATGTGCATAATCCAGCACTTTTAGAATTTATCCCTACTAATTCCAAAAAAATAATCGAGATTGGATGTAGTTCGGGTGCGTTAGCTCGAGAATTTAAAACTTTATCTCCTGATTGTGATTACTTGGGTGTTGAAATAGATGCAGGATATGCAGATCTTGCTAAAAGATATTGTGATAGATCCATAGTCCTTAACCTTGAGGCTGCTACTGAGGATTTTTGGACTGAACAATCCGATCGAGATTGTTGGATTTTTGGGGATGTACTCGAACACTTCAGGGATCCTTGGGCGATTCTTCAACGTATTAGAAAGGTAATTCCACATTCTGGATGTGTTGTAGCATGCATCCCTAATGCTCAGCACTGGAGCTTGCAGGCTAAGCTCAGCATTGGGGATTTCCGTTATGAAGATATGGGGCTATTAGATAAAACTCATCTTCGCTGGTTCACGCGCCAGACTTTAATTGAAATGTTTGATCAAACAGGGTTCCAAATAGAGAATGGTAGACCATTGATATACGAAGAAAAAAATAGAGATTTATTTTTGCCAATAATTGAGTTAATGGCAAAAGCTGCTGGTGCCGATCCACAAGTTTCAGCATCGGATGCTTTACCGATGCAGTATGTAATTAGAGCCATTCCCAAGCAGTAAGACAATTTTGTTTTCTGCATAAAATAAAATGGACAGAGTTGTACTAATTTCACTAATAAAATCATAGCTTTATAAGATTTGATTTTTAAATTGTGTTCAAATAAGCCTTATAAAAGAGGATATTTGTTGCAACACATGTTTCTACCAAAAGTTTCCCAATCCTTCTGCTTAAAGTTGCTTCCCCTGATTTGTGCTGGGGCGCTCTCTGCTTGCGCTGTAGGACCAGACTTTAAGCAACCTGAATCGCCTAAAACTTCTTCGTATACCGAAACTACCTTATCCCAAAAGTTAACTACAGCGCCTGGCGTTCCTGGGGGCAGCTCCCAAGAATTTATTGAGGGTGCAGATATTGAGGCCCAATGGTGGGAGCTTTACAAATCACCAGAGTTAGATGCGCTGATTAAAAAGGCATTGGAACAAAGTCCAACCTTAGGCGCAGCCGATGCTGCTTTACGGGTTGCACAAGAAAATGTAAACGCTCAAATTGGCGGGCAATATTTTCCAGCGGTGAGCGCAAGTGGCGGGGCCACTCGTCAACTTCAACCTTCAGCAATTTATGGCCTACCCTATGGCTCTGATACTTATAACCTCTATAACGCCTCAGTAAACGTTACCTATAAGTTAGATGTGTTTGGAGGGGCTCGCCGCGCTGTAGAAGGTGCTAAAGCACAAGCAGAAGTTGCCCAGTTTCAGCTTGAGGGCGCTTATCTTTCTTTAACTGCCAATGTGGTCACCAGTGCGGTAAAAGAAGCAGCACTGCGTGCGCAAATGCAAGCAACGGAAGAAATTCTGAAAGCGCAAACCAATCTTGCAGAAGTCACTGAAAAACAATTGCTGATTGGCACGGTGTCTAAAGTTGATGTCACCTCCCAAAGGACATTGGTTTCAAACTCACAAGTAGATTTATTTACCTACGAACGTAATTTAGCCTTTGCTCGCAATCAATTGGCTGTGCTCGTTGGTGAACTACCCAGCAATGCAAATATTGCAAAGTTCGATCTTGCAAATTTGCAATTGCCTGAAAAATTGCCTCTCTCAGTCCCATCAAACCTAGTGCGTCAGCGCCCTGATGTGCGGGCTGCAGAAGCCCAACTGAAGGCTCAAAATGCATTTGTTGGGGTGGCAACTGCCAATTTATTACCGCAGTTCAACATCACCGGCTCAATTGGATCTGCTTCACTCACCTCTAATAATTTATTTGGTCCGAATTCATCATTGTGGTCATTGGGTGGTGGAATTTTGCAGCCACTATTTCAAGGCGGGCAATTACTGGCCCAGCGACGTGGTGCCATTGCTGCCTACGAGCAAGCGGCTTTTCAATATCAAGCCACTGTCTTAAATGCGTTTCAAGAAGTTGCCAACGCTCTACGTGCGCTTGAAACCGGTGCGCAAGCACTCAAAGCCGCATCTGATGCCGAGCGTTATGCTTACGAAACTTTGGAGCTTGTTCAACAGCAATACAAATTAGGTACGGCAAGTTACTTAGCCGTTTTGTATTACCAAAATCAGTATCAGCAAGCAAAAGTGAAATCTGTATCAGCTCAAGCAACGCGCTTTTCTGATACGGCAGCGCTTTTTGCAGCATTAGGGGGCGGCTGGTGGAATCGTAGCGGTCCTGCATTTAAACCAAAAGACATAGCGAATAAAGATCAAAATGAAACTTCCGGAAACAATTAAAAGCAAAGTTATTGCTTTGGTGCTTGCTTTATGGGCCTGGGTCCAGCGCAAGGCGATTGAGTGGAAGTTGCGCGAGAGGGTAATCGCTCTCTGGGAAAAAGCCAAAGCCTTCTATGCGCGCATGGGTCAAAAATGGCGGGGTACCAAAGCTTATGCCAAGTTGATGGCTATGGAGCCATTGCAGCGTCGTATGACCATTATGTTGTGTGGTGTCTTTTTACTCCTAGGATTGATTTTTGCTTTTAATCAGTTCAAGACTTTCATGATTAAGCATTTCATCTCCGGTATGGGTCTGCCACCAGCAACCGTCTCAACGATGGCGGTCTCCAATACAGAGTGGCAACCGAAATTAACGAGCGTTGGTAATGTTCGCGCTTTTCGGGGCGTGGAGTTAAGTACCGAAATTGGCGGTCTGGTGCTCACAGTGCCGATTAAATCTGGCCAAGATGTCACAGAAGGCGAATTACTCATTAAGTTAAATGATGCTTCAGACGTCGCGCAGTTGAAATCACTAAAGGCTATGGCTGATTTGGCTAAAGTCATTAATGAGCGTGATAGACGGCAGTTAGCTATCCAAGCAATTAGCAAAAACGTTTTTGATACCAGCGCTGCTGATGCAAAATCAAAGCAAGCCCAGGTTGAGTCGCAGATAGCTTTAGTAGCAAAGAAAAATCTGAAAGCCCCCTTTAGTGGCCGCGTCGGTATTGTCTCGATTAATCCTGGTCAGTACGTCAACCCAGGCGATAAGCTTCTCACCTTGCAAACGTTGGATCCTATTTTTGTAGATTTCAACTTGCCTCAGAACAATGCAGAGCAAATACAAGTTGGCCAAGAGGTTGTTGTGACAACTGATGCTTTTAAAGATGCTAGCTTTACTGGAAAAATCACTGCGGTGAGTCCGAAAGTTGATACCAACACACGAAATATTCAAGTTGAGGCACAAATTGCCAATCCTGATAAGAAGATTCTTCCCGGCATGTTTGCCAATGTAAATATTAAGCTTGGTGATCAGGTCAAGTTGTTGACTTTGCCGCAAACTGCTGTCACGTATAACCCGTATGGCTCAACGGTATTTATTGCTAAGCCAACTGGAAAGAAAGATAAGCAAGGTAATCCTTCCCTAGAGGCACAACAGGTATTTGTTACCACTGGATCAACCCGCGGTGATCAAGTGGCAATTCTAAAAGGCCTTGATGAAGGCGCTACAGTCGTTACTAGTGGCCAGCTAAAGTTAAAGAACGGTACACCATTGATTATTAATAACAAGGTGCAACCAGCAAATTCACCTGACCCTAAGCCGCAGGAATAAGTAGTTGATAAATTGGACTGATACATTCATTCGCAAGCCAGTGCTGTCACTGGTGGTGAGTGCGCTCGTGCTGGTATTTGGTTTAAAGGCGATTGGATCTTTGCCGGTTAATCAATACCCGCAAACACAAAATGCGATTGTCACCATCACTACTGCGTACTATGGTGCCGATCCAGAAACGATCGCAGGCTTTATTACGCAGCCGCTTGAAGCCTCTATTGCGCAAGCACAGGGAATTGATTACTTATCTTCTTCAAGCGTCAGTGGCGTATCCACAATCGTTGCTACTTTGAAGTTGAACTATGACTCGAATGCTGCATTAACGCAGATTCAGACGCAAATTAGCGCAGTGAAGAATCAGCTCCCACCACAAGCTCAGCAACCCGTATTGACAGTGCAGGTTGGTCAATCAACTGCGGCAATGTATATGGGTTTTTATAGCGATGAGATAGCAAATAACGCCATTACTGATTATCTATTACGTGTTGTAAAGCCCAAGTTAGATTCAGTTGAGGGTGTGCAAAATGCTGAAATTACTGGTGGCAGAAAATTTGCCTTACGTGCTTGGTTAGATCGCGAAAAGATGGCGGGTCTGGGAGTCGGCGCTGATGATGTGTATAGCGCCATGGCTGCCAATAACTATCTCTCAGCCGTTGGCAGCACTAAGGGGGACATGGTTGCCGTTGATTTGGTGGCTGGAACAGACCTACATACTCTGGAAGAGTTTCGCAAGTTGGTGGTGAAAAAAGATGGCGTCAATATCGTCTATCTCGATCAGGTAGCCACGGTGACTTTGGGGTCAGAGGATTACAACACTAATGTGGCCTTCAGCGGTAAAAGATCGGTATTTATTGCCATTAAGGTGGCACCCCAGGCCAATTTGCTTGATGTTGCTCAGCGAGTCCGTGATGTAGTGCCTGGAATTCAAAAGCAATTGCCGATTGGTATGACTGGCAAGATTGTGTATGACTCTACGAAGTTCATCACAAGCTCAATAGATGAGGTTGTCTCTACATTGCTTGAGGCCCTCTTCATTGTGACGGTTGTGATCTATCTTTTCTTGGGTAGTGTGCGCGCAGTTGCTGTTCCGGTAATTGCGATGCCGCTATCTTTGATTGGCACTTTCTTCCTCATGCAGGTCTTAGGCTATTCCATTAATTTATTAACCTTGCTAGCTTTGGTGTTGGCGATTGGATTGGTAGTTGATGACGCCATCATCGTTGTAGAGAACGTTGATCGGCATATGAAGGAGGGTAAGTCTCCTCTAGAAGCCTCATTAATTGCAGCTCGTGAATTGGGCGGACCAATTTTGGCAATGACCGTGGTATTGATTGCGGTCTATATTCCAATTGGCTTCCAAGGTGGTTTAACGGGCGCACTCTTTACTGAATTTGCGTTTACCTTGGCAAGCGCTGTTGCAGTTTCTGGATTGATTGCCTTAACACTTTCACCGATGATGTGCTCACGCATATTTACGGAAGAGCAGGAGGCCTCTCCATTCGTGCAAAAGATTGATCGAGTCTTTGATAAGGTGCACCACAGTTATCAATCTACTCTACGAGATTTATTAAGTACCTGGCAGGTCATTATTGTGATGGGTGTCATTCTTCTAGGAGGCGTTGCTTATTTATATGCGACAGCATGGGGTGAATTAGCACCAACAGAAGATCAGGGTATTGTATTAATGCAAGCATCAGGGCCACCTAATAGTACGGTGAATCAAATGCAGACATACGCTGATCAGATTTATCAAATCTCCAGTGCTGAGCCTGAATACGAGCAGATGTTTCAAATTACAAGTCCAACCAGTAGTTTCGGTGGAGTACTCCTTAAAGATTGGGGTGAGCGCAATCGTAATGCAACCAAGTTCCAGGAAGATATGCAGCAGAAGTGGAACACGATTGCAGGTGCCCGCGTTGCAGCCTTCCAGTTCCCCGCATTACCTGGTGCTCAGGGCTTACCCGTCCAGGTGGTGATCAACACTACCGAATCTTATGAGCAACTGAATGAGGTGTCTCAGGCGGTCTTGGATAAAGCCCGCCGCTCTGGAAACTTTTTCTTTGTAGATTCTGATTTGAAGATCGACAAGCCACAAGATATATTGGTCATTGACCGAGAGAAGGTGGCTGCCTTAGGGATGACCCAGCAAGAAGTTGGCTCTGCACTGTCTGCAGCTTTAGGCGGCGGTTATGTAAATTACTTCTCAGTCGCTGGCCGCTCTTATAAAGTCATTCCACAAGTGAAGCAGGTAGATCGTCTAAATCCAGATCAAATCCTTGACTACTATATTCGTACTCCTAGTGGTGCGATGATTCAGGCGCGCACGATTGCTAGTATTAAGCAGCGCGTTGTTCCCCAATCTATCAACCATTTTCAGCAATTAAATTCCGCCACGATTTCTGGGGTGAGTACCCCTTTCATCTCTCAGGCAGATTTATTAGAGTACATGCGCCAAACCTTGAAAGAGGTTGCACCCAATGGCTACAGTATGGATTACGCAGGGCCTTCGCGCCAATTTATGGCCGAGTCTGGCGGCTTTTTAGTCACCATGTTCTTTGCGATCCTGATTGTCTTTTTAGTACTTGCTGCGCAATTTGAAAGTTTCCGTGACCCTATTGTGATTTTGGTTTCTGTGCCGCTAGCGCTATTTGGCGCATTGATCTTTATTAATTTGGGATTTACCACCTTGAACGTATATACCCAGGTTGGCTTGGTAACCCTCATGGGCTTAATTAGTAAGCACGGTATTTTGATTGTGGAATTTGCCAATGAATTGCAAGCCGCAGGGCGGAGCAAATTGGACGCTATTGTGGAGGCGAGTAGTGTGCGCTTAAGGCCAATCTTGATGACGACTGCAGCGATGGTGCTTGGCGTTTTACCGCTAGTGATTGCCTCTGGTGCCGGGGCTGCTGGCCGTAAATCAATGGGCATTGTGATTTTCACTGGCCTATCAATTGGTACGCTCTTCACTCTATTTGTAGTGCCAGCAATGTACCTCTTCATTGGCGCAGATCACCACGCCAAGAAGTTTAAGCAGGATTGATTTCAGAAAAATCTAGGCCGACAAATTTGCTGCGTGCAAATATCAGCGGTTCTCTTTCTGGATGATTTTTTAAGCTAATCACTTTGGCAACAATAATGTTGTGGTCACCGCCAGTGTGTACAGAAACTGTCTCACATTCATAGTAGGCCACGCAATGCTCAATTTGGGTTAACCCACTTGCCGCTAAACGATGTTCAACACTTAGAAATTGGTCTTGTTTTACGGTAGCAAAGTGCATTGCTAATTGCTCTTGAGAGCGTTCTAGTACATGGATGAGATGCTTTTTGCCTACCTCAACCCAAGGCATTAAACGAGAGTGCTTTTTAAGACTCCACAAAATGAGTGGGGGTTCGAGAGAAACCGTATTGAATGAGCTAATGGTGATGCCGTGATGACCAGCGCTCTCATCAAGGCAGGTGATGACAGTGACCCCAGTAGCAAACGATGCAAATCCCTTGCGCAAATCTTGCGAGGTAAACGGGGTCATTAGGCTTAGCTTACTTTGCTTCGGTTTTGGTTTCAGGGTTGATCGTTGTTCCTGGAATTGGAATCAACACTTCATTTTCTTCTGCTCTAACGCATTTAAAGCGATATTCCTTGCCAGCTTTCGATAAGAAGCTGGCGCCCTCATAAAAGTCATTGCGACAGGTTTTAGTGGCGAAGTCCATAACGTCCTGGGGGCTTGCGCTGGAGGTAATCAGGCGCATATTGCCCATAGACATATTAATTTCAGTGGAATAGCAAGCGGAGAGCATTAAGCTAGAAGCTGCAGTTAATAGTAGAATTTTTTTCATGGAAACCTCCATAATTAGCAATGCTCGTTAGGATAAACCTATTGGGTGACGACTGCGGGAAAATGCCCCGTTATAAAAGGATGAGACATGTTTAAAGCAATATTAGTGAATAAAGATGATCAAGGCTATCGTGCCGAGTTGGGGCAGGCAGATGAGGCTAGCCTGCCAGAAGGGGATGTTCGAGTAAAGGTGCTCTATTCGACCCTTAACTATAAAGATGGCTTGGCTATTACTGGCAAAGGCCCTGTTGTGAGAAGCTTTCCAATGGTGCCGGGCATTGATTTTGCAGGGGAAGTGATTGAGAGCTCTAGTCCAGAATTCAAGGCTGGCGATCTGGTGCTTTTAAATGGTTGGGGTGTTGGCGAAGGTCACTGGGGTGGTTTAGCTCAACAAGCCCGAGTCAAGGCGGAGTGGTTGATTCCATTGCCTAAAGGATTTACAGCAAAGCAAGCTTTGGCAATTGGCACTGCTGGTTACACCGCCATGCTTTGTGTCATGGCCTTGCAAAAACATGGTCTCAAGCCAAGCGATGGAGAGGTATTGGTAACGGGTGCTGCCGGAGGGGTTGGTAGCTTCGCCATTACTTTATTGAGTAAGTTAGGTTTCAAGGTAGTTGCTAGTACTGGCCGAATGGCTGAGGCAGATTATTTAAAGAAATTAGGTGCCGCTGAAGTCATTGACCGCGCATCTTTATCTGCTCCAGGCAAGCCTTTGGCTAAGGAGCGTTGGGCAGCAGTAGTGGATAGTGTTGGTAGTCACACACTAGCCAACGCCTGCGCCCAAACCAAGAGTGATGGCGCGGTCGCCGCTTGCGGGCTTGCCCAGGGCATGGATTTCCCATCAACTGTTGCCCCATTTATTTTGCGCGGCGTGACTTTGTATGGCGTCAATAGCGTAACTGTTCCACGTGCAAAACGAATTGCCGCATATGAGCAATTAAGTAAGTTAGTTGATCTAAAAACCTTAGATGAAATCTCTTACGAAATTACTCTAGAAGAATCATTAAAGTATGCACAAGAGTTAATGGCGGGTAATGTGCGTGGTCGCTTAATTGTGGATGTAAATAAGTAAGCCGATACTGGGATTTATTCTGTGGCTTGAGGTTTACGTTTTTTAAGTTTTGACCAAACCTCAAGTTTCTCGGCATTAGAAAAATCTGACCAATCTGCAATTTCACTCAAGGTGCGATAACAACCGCGGCAATAACCGTTTTCAGGATTGATATCGCACCAGTTGATGCAAGGTGATGGGACTGTTGTCAAAATAAGCCTAAAAGCAATAACACTACAAAAGAAAATACATCGACACCATGAATACTCAAAATCAGGCAAGACCCGAAAGTGCTATTCATTATCCATTAGGTGAGGCTCTTCCGGATCTAGGCAGCACGATTGAACTTGCGCCCGGTGTTCGCTGGCTCAGAATGAAACTGCCATTTGCTTTAGACCACATTAATCTGTGGCTTTTACGCGATGAAATTGATGGTGTAGCTGGTTGGACGATTGTCGATTGCGGTATTGCCAATGATGAGACTAGAGCTTCGTGGGAAAAGATTTTTGCAACTCAGTTAGAAGGCTTACCGGTATTGCGTGTCATCGTTACCCACATGCACCCAGACCATGTTGGATTGTCGCAATGGCTTTGTGAGAAGTGGAATGCGCCCCTATGGATTTCGATGACAGACTACTTGACGGCGCAATGGTTAAGCTGCAAAGAGGGTGGCGCCGCAATTGGTGCACGTGCCGGCGGCGGTGGCTCTGCAGATCATTTTCAGAAACACGGTTTAATAAGCCCAGAAGATTTAGAAAAAATTCGGGCGCGTTTCAATTACTACAGCAACATGGTGCCAGGCGTACCACGTCAATATCGCCGTATTTTGGATGGCGATATTATCCTGATTGGCGGTAGGCAATGGCGAGTCATCATGGGATATGGTCATGCCCCAGAGCATGCCTCGCTGTATTGTGAGTCCTTAGGGGTATTGATATCTGGGGATATGCTCTTGCCGCGCATTTCAACGAATGTCAGCGTCTATGATGCCGAGCCTGATGGCGATCCTTTAGGCTTGTATTTAGATTCACTCGATCGTTATTTACCGCTGCCTGAAGATACTTTGGTTCTGCCATCCCATGGCAAGCCATTTACTGGAATGAAGCCACGTATTGCCCAACTAAAAGCACATCATGATGAGCGCCTAGCGGATACCTTGGGGGCATGTAAAAAACCGGCCACTGCTCGAGAGATAGTGCCGGTTTTATTTAAGCGTGAGTTAGATATTCATCAGCTTACTTTTGCGATGGGCGAGGCTATTGCTCATCTGAATTACCTACTTCGTCGAGGTAAGTTGCGTCGCCTGCTTTGCGACGACGGCGTGTTGCGGTTTTCCGTGGTTTAGTTGCGCTACTCTTTGTTACAGATTCTTCGTTAGAGCCAGTGGCTGCTGCACCAGCTGCTGAGACAGCATCGCCAAAGGACTTCAAGGCCATCATCGTGGCATGTTGCACTTCAAGGCCCTGGATCGTGGATTTGAGGATATTGAGGTTCAGATTAAGCCAGTTTTCAACGCTTTTAAGGTCCTTGATACGCTTTTCAAGTTCTTCAACATCAAGGCCTGGGAAGGCAGAGCCAAACCCACCAGCGCCCTTAGAGGCGTCTGTGGTGAAGGGAAATTGACCAGCCTGTGCTGCTGTTCCTTGACCCCACATGGTTTTAAACATTTCAAGGCTTTGATTAAATTCTGGAATGGTTCCAAACATAGTGGCTCCGAGTTAAATAAAAAGTGGCTTTTCCAATAGAATAAGGGATTCTAGAGATTTATCCCGGTTAATCAATGCAATTTAATGGTATTTCCCAGCCCTACACCCGCGGTCAGGCACTTCCCGAGCTGTTAAAGCAGCGCATCCTGATTTTGGATGGTGCAATGGGTACCATGATTCAACAGTACAAATTGACTGAGTCTGACTACCGTGGATTGCCAGGAAATACGCGTTTTGCTGATCACCCTGGTGATATCAAAGGTAGCAATGAGTTGTTGGTTCTAACCCAGCCCCACATCATTAGCAAAATTCATGAGCAGTACCTGGAGGCCGGTGCTGACATTATTGAAACCAATACGTTTGGCGCAACCTCAGTTGCACAAGAAGATTACAAAATGGCTGGCTTAGCTCGCGAGATGAATGAAGTCTCTGCTCGACTTGCCAAAGCTGCCTGTGAAAAATACAGCACTCAAGACAAGCCTCGTTTTGCTGCTGGCGCTATTGGCCCAACTCCTAAGACCGCTAGCATTTCGCCGGATGTCAATGATCCTGGTGCTCGTAATGTTACCTTTGAGGCGCTGCGCGCTTCATACCGTGAGCAGATTGAGGGTTTGTTTGCTGGCGGTGTTGATTTATTTTTGGTTGAAACGATTTTCGATACGCTCAATGCAAAGGCTGCGCTATTTGCCTTAGATGAATTCTTTGAAGAAACTGGAGAGCGTTTGCCGGTCATGATTTCTGGAACGGTGACCGATGCTTCCGGGCGTATTTTGTCTGGTCAAACTGTTGAGGCCTTCTGGAATAGCTTGCGCCATATAAAACCACTGACATTTGGTTTGAACTGTGCCCTAGGTGCTGCATTAATGCGCCCTTATATTGCAGAGCTTGCGCGGATTTGTGATGCAGCAATCTCTTGCTACCCGAATGCTGGCCTGCCTAACCCAATGAGTGACACCGGTTTCGATGAAACCCCTGAAATTACTTCAAGTCTAGTTGATGGTTTTGCTAAGGATGGTTTGGTGAATGTGGTTGGTGGTTGTTGTGGTACCACGCCAGATCATATTCGCGCAATTGCCAATGCAGTGAGTAAGCGTAAGCCACGTGCTTTCTATCGCGAAAACGCAGAGGCTGCCAAATGAGTAGTTTGGAGAAAAAAATGCCGCCGCCGATGAAGTTATCTGGCTTAGAGGCATTTAACGTTACTTCGGCTGTCGGTTTCGTAAATATTGGTGAGCGTACTAACGTTACGGGATCCAAAGCATTTGCACGCATGATTCTGAACAATCAATTTGATGAGGCTCTCGCAGTAGCGCGTCAGCAAGTTGAGAATGGTGCACAAGTCATTGATATCAATATGGATGAGGCGATGCTAGATTCCGAGGCAGCGATGATTCGCTTCCTCAATCTGATTGCTTCAGAGCCAGACATTGCCCGCGTTCCCATCATGATTGATTCCTCCAAGTGGAGCGTGATTGAAGCAGGCCTTAAGTGTATTCAGGGCAAGCCCATCGTCAATTCGATTTCACTCAAAGAGGGCGAAGAGTCCTTTAGGAAACAAGCTCGCTTGATTCGTCGATACGGCGCTGCTTCTGTGGTGATGGCTTTTGATGAAGCAGGTCAAGCTGATACATTTAAACGTAAAACAGAAATCTGCCAACGCTGTTACGAGATTTTGGTAAATGAAATTGGTTTTCCTGCAGAAGATATTATTTTTGATCCCAATATCTTCGCAATAGCTACCGGCATTGAAGAGCACGATAACTACGCAGTAGATTTTATTAATGCTACTCGTTGGATTAAAGAAAACCTACCAGGTGCAAAAGTGAGTGGTGGCGTTTCTAATGTGAGCTTCTCATTTCGGGGCAACGACCGGGTGCGCGAGGCAATTCACACTGTTTTCCTATATCACGCGATTCAAGCAGGCATGGATATGGGTATCGTCAACGCCGGCCAACTGGGTGTGTACGCCGACTTAGATCTTGAGTTGCGTGAACGTGTCGAAGATGTTGTCCTAAACCGCTTTAAGGAAAAAGAGGGCAAGACGCCAACAGAGCGTTTGTTAGAGATTGCCGATCAATTTAAGGGTGGTGGTGCTAAGCAGGTAGAGAACTTGGTGTGGCGTGAATCACCAGTGCGCGAGCGCTTAACTCATGCACTAGTGCATGGGATTACTACTTTTATTGAAGAAGATACCGAAGAATTACGTGCTGAAATCATGGGTGCTGGCGGTAGACCAATTGAGGTCATTGAAGGCCCACTCATGGATGGTATGAATGTGGTTGGTGATCTGTTTGGCGCAGGAAAAATGTTTTTGCCACAAGTAGTCAAGAGTGCTCGGGTCATGAAACAAGCTGTTGCGATTCTGATTCCTTATATCGAGGAAGAAAAGCGTCAGCATATTGCTGCTGGTGGTGAGGCCAAAGCCAAAGGCAAGATCGTGATGGCTACAGTAAAAGGTGATGTCCACGATATTGGTAAAAATATTGTGACTGTAGTGCTGCAATGTAATAACTTCGAGGTAGCCAATATGGGTGTGATGGTTCCTTGCGCAGAGATTCTCAAGCGCGCTAAGGAAGAGAATGCGGACATCGTTGGATTGTCTGGCTTGATCACACCATCCCTGGAAGAGATGACTTATGTCGCACAAGAGATGCAGCGTGATGATTATTTCCGTGAACGTCAAATTCCCTTGATGATTGGTGGTGCAACTACTTCACGGGTGCATACCGCTGTGAAGATTGCCCCCCACTACGATGGTCCAGTGGTATATGTCCCTGATGCATCCCGATCTGTTTCTGTCGCTTCCAGTCTGCTCTCAGATGAAAGTGCCAAGAAATTTATTCAAGATTTGCGTGATGACTATGTCCGTATTCGCGAGCAGCATGCCAATAAGAAAGCAGCCCCAACAATTTCTTTAGAAGCGGCTCGTAAAAATCGTGAGTTGATTGATTGGTCTGCCTACGTTCCTGAGAAGCCCAAGTTTATTGGTCGTCGTGTATTCAAAAACTTTGCACTGAGTGACATTGCTAAATATATTGACTGGACACCTTTCTTTCAGACCTGGGATTTGGCCGGTAAATTCCCGGCCATCTTGGATGATGAAGTAGTAGGTGTTGAGGCTCGCAAGGTATATGAAGATGCACTGGTTTTGCTAGATAAGCTAATCAAGGGTCAGTGGTTGCAGGCTGATGCAGTGGTTGCCTTCTACCCAGCGAATACTGTGGGCGATGATATTGTTTTGTACAGCGATGAAAAGCGCGAGCAGCCACTATTTGTGTGGCATAACTTGCGTCAGCAGGCTGAACGACCCATCGTGGATGGAGCTCGCAGACCAAATCGTTGCTTGGCGGATTATGTCGCACCAAAAGATTCTGGAGTGAATGATTACCTCGGATGCTTCGCAGTGACAACAGGTCACGGCGTAGAAAAGAAGGTTGCTGAATTTCAAGCCAAGCATGACGACTACAGCGCCATTATGTTGAAGGCTTTAGCTGATCGCTTAGCTGAAGCTTTTGCCGAGTTAATGCACCATCGAGTGAGAACGGATTTGTGGGGCTATGCTACCGATGAAATTCTGACCAATGATCAGATGATCAACGAGGAGTATCGCGGCATTCGTCCTGCGCCTGGCTATCCTGCGTGTCCAGCGCACGAGGTTAAGCAAGATCTTCTTAGGGTAATCGGGTCAGAAGATATTGGCATGACCTTGACTGAGTCAATGGCCATGAATCCAGCTTCCAGTGTGAGCGGTTTCTATTTAGCTCATCCAGATGCACGCTACTTTAATGTTGGGAAAATCTCAACTGATCAGTTGGAAGATTTGGCTAAGCGTCGTGGTGAGTCAGTTGAGGATGTACGCCGTCAACTCGCTAGCTTGATAGATTAAACGCCCCACATCACGGGCTCATCTTTGGCTTTGGCCTGCTTCATCAGTTCTAAAAAAGGATAGGCCCTTTGACCAAGTCGGTCAGCAAGTTTGGGCTTTTCTTCACCCTCTTCATGCTCTGTTTTTGAGCGTTCTTCTAGGTCTTTCAGAATTGCATTTTCTAGGGTGGTAATGAGATTCGGTAATTGCTCTACGGTCAGAATTCCCCTGGGCTCCAGTGGACGACCCAAAATATCAAAGATTCGCTTGGTCAGATCGGCCAACATAATGACGTCCGGTCCAGCTTTTGAGCGAAATTGATAGATCATTTCGATAGCTTACCACCTGATAAACTCACTCTTCTATGTTGTTAACCAATAAAAACCATTTAATTGAGATGCTCGGTAGTGCCCTAGCTGGTATCGCTCAGGAGCGAGGCTTGGCAGAGCCATCTGCGCCCCGTTTAGAGCGTCCTAAGGCAGTAGATCATGGCGATGTCGCTTGCAATATTGCGTTGCAGTTATCAAAAGCCTGGAAGCTCAATCCTAGAGATTTAGCCCAGACCTTAGTAGATCGTCTGCAACAGCAAGCCGGCTTTGATCAACTCATTGCATCATGCGAAATCGCGGGCCCTGGTTTTATCAATTTCCGCTTCAGTAATATCGCCAAAACAGCAGTGATCAATGAGATTCTTGAGAAGGGCGCCCACTTTGGAGAGCATCCCGCGAGCAGCGCAAACGCTCCAAGCGCAATGATTGAGTTTGTCTCAGCAAATCCAACCGGACCATTACATGTAGGTCATGGTAGGCAAGCGGCGCTGGGTGATGCCTTAGCTAATTTATTGGCGACGCAAGGTGTCAAAGTGCATCGTGAGTTTTATTACAACGACGCAGGCGTACAAATTGCTAACTTAGCATTATCTGTTCAAGCCCGTTTGCATGGCTTAAAGCCAGGCGATACCGCTTGGCCTGAGCAAGCTTATAACGGTGAATATATTGCGGAGATTGCTTCCGCCTTTAAGGACTCGCCTCAATATGAAGATGACATTGAAGCGATTCGTCAATTTGCAGTTGCTTACTTACGCAATGAGCAGGACATTGATTTAAAAACTTTCGGCGTGAAGTTTGATTGCTATTACCTAGAATCTTCTTTGTATACCGATGGTAGTGTTGCGCAAATCGTTGGTGATCTACAGGGCATTGGTAAGACCTACGAAGCTGAAGGTGCATTGTGGTTAAAGACTACTGATGATGGCGATGATAAAGATCGTGTAATGCGTAAATCGGATGGGAGCTTCACTTACTTTGTCCCCGATGTTGCTTATCACGCAAGTAAGTGGAATCGTGGTTTTCAGAAAGTGATCAATGTACAGGGTAGTGACCACCATGGCACGATTGCCCGTGTGCGCTCTGGTTTGCAGGGTGTTGCACAAAAGCGTGGTTGGGATATTCCCAAGACATATCCAGAGTATGTATTGCACAAGATGGTTACTGTGATGCGTCATGGCGAAGAGGTAAAAATTTCCAAGCGGGCGGGCTCTTATGTCACAGTCCGAGATTTGGTGGAATGGTCTGGTGGTGTTACTCCTGAAATGACCCCACAAGAGCGGGAGCTAGCTCTCCAGCGCGGTCGTGATGCAGTGCGCTTTTTCTTGATTTCCCGTAAGGCAGATACGGAATTTGTCTTTGATATTGACTTGGCTCTTCAGCAAAATGATGAGAACCCAGTGTTTTACGTTCAATATGCTCATGCACGAATTTGCTCTATCTTGCAACAATGGGCTGGTCAGACTGATGATTTGATTTCAGCAGATTTATCTTTATTGCAAAGTAAAGCTTCGGATCATTTATTGCGTCGTTTGGCAGAGTATCCCGAAGTGTTGACAGATGCGGCACATGAGCTGGCTCCTCATGCCCTGGCTTTTTATTTGCGCGATCTTGCGGGCGATTTCCACACTTTCTACAATGCGGATCGAGTTTTGGTCGATGATCCAAGCTTGAAGTTGGCTCGTTTGGCGCTTTTATCAGCAACTCGCCAAGTCTTGCAAAATGGTTTAAAAGTATTAGGGGTATCTGCACCAGCTAAGATGTAATGGCAGCGTATGAAGTGAAAAGGTAAGATGAGGAAATCATGAAAAAACCGAATCAAGAAACTGGCTTCATCAAGAGCGGAAATAATGCCCAGTATGGTGGCACGATCTTGGGCTTTGTTTTGGGTTTAGGTGCCGGTCTAGCACTAGCCTTTGGCATTACTTTTTATTTAAATAAAAATACCCCCCAAGAAAGACCCGGTGTTCGGGCGCCAAATTTACCGTTAACGATTAAACCTTCTCCATCGCCAGCTGAAGGCGAAGTTGCTGCACCTGCAGCGCCATTAGATTTGAATAAACCTTTGCAAGGAAAATCACCTGCAGCAGCGTCCTCAGACCCTATTGGTGATTTGGTAAATGGAAAAAAACCGGTTGATTCTCCTCCTACCTTGGCACCTGCAGCAGCAAAATCAGATGCAATTTATTTCCTGCAGGCTGGGGCTTTTGTAAAGCGCGCTGATGCAGATGCGCAAAAGGCAAACTTAGCCATTCAAGGCATTCAGGCGCAATTGAGTGAAGTGACCAGCGATGGAAATACGCTTTGGCGTGTCAGAGTTGGTCCATTCAATAGCGTTGAAGAAAGCAATCCAGTGCGTGATAAGTTAAATGGCATCGGCGTCAAACCAACCCTCATTAAATCAAGTAAATCATGATTTCATTTAGTAAAAGAATTTTTATCGCACTATCTATTTTTTGCTTAAGCGGGATTGTTAGCGCACAAAGTACAAAGATTGAAGAGGGTTTCGATTACCGTGTCTTACCTAACGCTCAACCTTTAGAGGTGAAGGGCAAAGTAGAGGTGATCGAGTTCTTTTGGTATGGTTGCCCACATTGCTATGACTTTGAGCCAGACCTGAGTGCTTGGGTCAAACGTCAGCCTAAGGATGTATCTTTCCGTAGAGTGCCAGTAGCATTTCGTGATGACTTCTTGCCGCACAGCCAATTTTTCTATGCCTTAGAGGCTATGGGTAAGGGCGATGCGTTAAATGAAAAAGTAATGTATGCGATGCATAAGGAAAATAAGCGTTTACTCACGGAATCTGAGATTGCTGATTGGGTCGCATCCCAAGGTATCGATCGCAATACTTTCTTAGCAACTTACCGATCCTTTGCGATCGTCTCAAAGGCTCGTGCAGCCAAGCAATTAACTGAGGCTTATCGCATCGATGGCGTACCAACAATTGTGATGCAGGGCAAATATGTCACCTCCCCATCCATTGCTGGCAGCAAAGCCAAAGCTATTTTGGTGATGGATTATCTTGAGGATAAAATTCGCAAAGATAAATATAAGCAGTAGTAACTACGTAGCACCACTGCTTAAATCTTTGCAAAGCGCCGCACAATCCAAAAGTAAATGGGGTATGGCAGGATTCTTAAAAACTTTAAGAATCTAGAAAATCGCTTGGGAAAGTGGATATCAAATTCCCCCGCTTGAATTCCAGACAAGATCTCAGCGGCAGCCTCTTCAGCGCTGATTAAGGCCGGCATTTCAAAATCGTTCTGAGCGGTCGCCTCGGTTGCTACAAAGCCCGGTGAAATCATATGAACGCTCACCCCTTGAGGAAGTAAGTCGTAATAGAGGATTTCGCAGAAGTTAATAATTGCCGCCTTGCTTGGGCCATAGGCCAAGGCCTTAGGAAGGCCGCTGTATCCTGCAACACTACCTACAATTGCAATATGGCCGGCATGGGCTTTGAGCATTTCGGGAAGTACAAGTCCTACAGCGCGCATTGGGCCCAATAAGTTTGCATCAATTGTTTGCTCTGCGGCTTTGATATCAAAGTCGTCAGCCCTTAGTGGAATGTAAATGCCGGAAACAAATAACAATAAATCAATGCCACCCCAAACATTGAGGATTGATTGATAGCCATTTTCCAATTGAGTCTGATTGGTTACGTCTAATGGCAAAACCAATGCTTGCTCTGCATTCCCAAGAGAAGCAATTTGATTCAGGCGCTCAGCCCTTCTACTCGAAATAGCAATCTTTGCACCAGCGCGAAGAAGCGCTTTTGCACAGGCCTCGCCAATTCCGCTGGAGGCGCCAATGATCCAAACACGTTTACCAGAGAAGGATGAAATACCCTTTTGTTTCATATGCTCAGAGCATCAGGGGATGCTTGTGGGGGTTTATGGCTCAAAGTGAATTGCACGACATCGATATTGCGCTCTGAAAAGCCAGCTGCACAATACATTAAGTAGAAATTCCAGAGACGAATGAAGGCCTCATCAAAACCTAGGCGATGAATTTCAGATAATTTTTGATTAAAGGCATCTCTCCATAGGCAAAGTGTTTTTGCATAATCAGCTCCGAAAGCAAATTCGGATTCAATTTGAAGCCCTGCCTTAGCAGCATATTCTTTAAAGCTGGAGCGAGAGGGTAGCATTCCGCCAGGAAAGACATATTGTTGAATGAAGTCCGTATTGTGGCGATAGCGCTCAAAGAGTTCTTCTGCAATCACAATCGTTTGAATACAGGCTTTACCACCTGCCTTGAGGCATTTCGCTATCGTCTGGAAGTATTCAGGCCAATGTTTTTCACCAACTGCCTCAAACATTTCTACTGAGGCGATCCCTTCAAATTGCTCTTGGCAATCTCGGTAGTCCTGGAGTCGAACCTCAAATGTGCTCGGGTGCGCCATTGCAGACTGAATCTTTTGGAGACGATCTTTGGCAAATGCTTGCTGTTCAGTAGATAGGGTTAAGCCGGTAATGGAAATATTGTTCTGAAGGGCTTCTTCCATAACGCCACCCCAACCACAACCAATTTCTAAGACGTGATCGCCAGGTTTGATTTGGAGTGATTTTAAGATACGTCTAATCTTTGCTCTCTGGGCATCGGCAAGAGATTGTTGTTCATCACCCGAAAACCAAGCGCTAGAGTAACTCATGGTTGGATCAAGCCATAGCGCATAGAATGCATTGCCCAAATCATAGTGGGCATGAATATTTTTACGACTGCCAGACTTGCTGTTATCTCTGAGCCAGTGTCTGACGCGATAGAGCAGTGAGCCATACCAGCTGCCATAAATGGCTTTTTCGAGAATCTGACGGTTACGAATTGCCAGTTCCAGAATAGCTTTTAAATCCGGGGTGTTCCATTCACCGCGGATATAACTTTCAGCAAAGCCAATGTCACCATGAGACAGCACTTGCTTGAATACTGCCCAGTTCAAGATATGAATCTCAGCATGCAGGGCATCGTTTGGGTTGCCAAACTCCCTGACTTTGCCATCCGGTAGAGTCATTCTTAAATAACCGCTACTCAGCTTTGACAAAAGGCGTAATAGTGTTTCAGTGCTGACTCTAGATGGAGATGTTTTTACAGCTCGATTTTGAGGTCGCACAAAATTCAGTCGCGAGAGTAAAGATTGTCCAGGACGGTTCATTTGCTAACTTCGAATTCCGGTGGATGGGGTTTTGTATGAAAGGGTACACCTTTTAGCCATAATTTCAATGCTTGCCAATGGATGCGAAAGATCACGCCCAGACTCATTAAGGGGTAGCGAAGAAAAGCCAGCCAAAGAGACGATGAGCTTAAGGGACGGCTGGTTCCGCTAATGCTGGTATTGATGAGCGGGAGCCCATCTTCGTGGAGCTCAATCCGGCACACTGAATGATTTCCGCTGTTGCTATCCTGAGGAAAGAGGAAACGAAAATGGTAGTCACCTCGCACATCACAAAACGGTGAAACATGGAATACTTTTTGGCTAGTTAAGGTTTCTCCGGAGCGCAATGCTTCACCATTAGGCTTAGCTAATAAGTAGCAGTGACGCTCGCCAAAAGTATTATTAACCTCAGCTAATACAGCTTGAACTTGACCGTCTGCTCGAGTACAAATCCAAAAACTCACAGGATTAAATACATAGCCTAGTACCCTAGGAAATGTCTGCAGCCAGATTTCCCCATCAACATTTTGAATTTGGTTATCGTGAAGGATCTGCTCAATCCATTGGAGGCTATCAGCTGCGCCCGTGCCATGGTCTTTATCAAAAAAAGAAAATAAGCCCAATTGATTGTCTTTTAGTCCATGCTGGCTGAGTAACTTCAGATTGTCTTTTCTAGCGCGCATCGGGATCGATACGGTGAATACACCATAGCCAAAGGCATTTTGTGCTGGCCGAAAGCGGCGATGCTTAACAACCCCAAAGTTAATCTTGGCCTGACTCATTTAATGTGCATCTTGCTCGGGGTGGGTTTGGCGTGGCGAGTGAGTGCTCTCAATCAATGCTTCTGCAACCAATTCGCCAGAGCGTAAGCCATCCTCATGAAAGCCAAAGCCCGTCCAAGCACCGCAGTACCAGATAGATCCCGTTCCTTGAATCAGCGGCAACTCTTTTTGAGCCTGAATAGCATTCATATCAAACACTGGGTGAGAGTAATGAATTTCTTGATGAATCAACTTTGGATTTGGCTCAGCTGAGGGATTTAAGCTCACGATAATTTGTGTATCTTTGAGCTCCACTGGCAGCGGCTGTAAGCGATTAATCAAATAGTTCACGCTGACGTGTTGTTTTGCCGAAGTGTGTATCCCCGCTTTGGCGGTGTAGTTCCAGGCAGCCCAACAGCGCTTTGTTTCAGGAAGAAAGTGCTCGTCGGTGTGGAGAATGGCGCGATTTTTTTGATATGGGATGGCCGCCAGAATATTTCGGGCTTGCTGGGCTATGCCGTGAACGAGATCGAGGGTTTGATCGCTATGGCATGCCATGACTACCTCATCGAACCAGGCGCTCCCGGAGGGGCTAATGACCTCCACTTGTGAGGAGCCATCTCGTGAAGCATTCACGCGTACAACACTCTCACGTAGGATATGTACTTGATGGGATTCGAGGGCTGCCACAATGCGCTTCACATACTCTCGTGAGCCACCTTTGATGGTTAGCCATTGAGGGCGATTCTGAATTTGTAATAAACCATGGTTATGACAAAAGCGCACCATAGTTTGGATGGGAAATTGCAGCATCTGCTCGACAGAGCAAGACCAGATAGCGCCAATCATTGGCAGAAAATAATTCTCTCTAAAGCTTTGGCTCAATCGATTGCGATCTAAAAAGTTGGCAATCGATTCATCCGGCTCTTTATAAAGATGGCCTGCTTCAATTTGAGCCTGAGCCAACTTTGTCGCCAGTTGGTTAAAGCGCAAGATGTCGTATGCCATTCTCCAGAAAGACGGAGACAGTAAGTTAGATCTTTGACCAAAGAAAGAATTGAGATCATTGCCAGCCCATTCAATATTTCGATGAGACTGGCCCTTCTCAGATGTATCGATGGAGACCGAGAAAGACATTTCAGAAGGCGCTTTAGGAGCATCAATCTCTTCAAAGAGACGTACCAAGCGGGGATAAGTTTTCCGATTAAAAACCAAGAACCCAGTATCTACACCATGTGTCACTCTCTGACCATTGATTTCGCAAGTCAAATCAACCGTATTGCTATGTCCGCCAATATGATCGCCGCCCTCATAAAGGGTGATTTCAAATTCAGGATGCTGTCTTAAGGCATATGCACAACCAAGACCAGAGATCCCAGCGCCAATAATGGCAATTCTTTTTTTGGTCACTGGGACTTTTCTCCCAAAAGCTTTTCGATTTCGCTAGTGATGCTGCCACTCGTTGGCTTAGTCATACTTCCATACGAATCCACTACTTTGCCATTACGATCAATCAAATATTTATAGAAATTCCATTTAGGTGTTGTGCCTGTTTTCGCAATCAACATTTTGAATAATGGATTCGCATTACTACCAGTCACTGAGCTCTTAGCGAACATCGGAAATTTCACGTCATAAGTATTCTTGCAAAAGTCAGCGATTTCTTTATTGCTGCCAGGCTCTTGTTGTCCGAAGTCGTTGGAAGGGAAGCCTAACACTACAAAACCTTGATCTTTATATTTCGCATAGATTTTCTCCAGACCTTCATATTGGCTGGTAAAGCCGCAAAAGCTAGCAGTATTCACAACCAAAATGACTTTGCCCTGATATTGGCAAAGGCTTTGAGGTACTTCATCTTGAAGGCGCAAAAAGGTTTGGGAGAGGAGAGGGCTACAGCTGGAGGCTGCATTGGCAGTTTGGCTACCCCAGATCATTGTCAGGAGGGCAAAGACCCAGACGCTGATGAGATGGCGCGGGTAAGATGATATCTGGCGAGGCATTGAGACCTTCTGGGATTGGGTGAATAGAGTGCAAGTCTAAGACATTCTGGGCAATATCGCTGAGCATTGGCTAATGCTATTAATATTGAGTTATGAGTACATTGCCACCGCCCTCTTTCGAATCCAAAATTTGCCCCCTAGATGAACTGGCTAGCCGAGTGGCAAAACTACCTAGACCCTTGGTTTTTACTAATGGAGTGTTTGATATTTTGCATCGAGGTCACGCCAGTTATTTGGCACAGGCTCGTGCTTTAGGGGCAAGTTTGGTAGTGGGGGTGAACTCAGATAGCTCAGTAAAGATGCTGGGTAAGGGTGATGACCGACCTATTAATTCTGAAGCAGATCGACAGGCGCTGTTAGCTGCGCTGGAGAGTGTTGATATGGCAGTGCTTTTTACTGAGCAAACGCCAGTGAATTTGATTGAAGAAATTCGCCCCGATATTTACGTCAAGGGTGGCGATTATGAAATCGATACTCTAGCGGAAACAAAGTTAGTCAAGACCTGGGGCGGAAAAGCTATTGCGATCCCATTCTTATACGAGCGCTCTACGACAAGCTTGTTAGGTAAGATCCGCTCTTAGAGATTTTGTAGTAGCCACGCCCAAATTCCTCGTAGCACTAAGCCCTCAGTCATCTCTATTGCGCAGGAAGTTTGAGATTTCATTTTGTTCATCTCTCTAGCCAAAATCTGAGCATTGCCGCCATCAAGCCAAATTCGCTCAACTGGACAATTCATTTCTTTTGCTAGAGCGACTGCATACTGAATAGCGCCAATTTGTGCAGCATCACATCCACCAATAATGGCTTGATTAGTTGATAAACCAAATCCATCAGAGTCTCCCTCACGCACGGCCAGAGGGAGTGCGGCTGTATTACCCGCTAAACTCTTTTGCATCAGCTCAAGTCCTGGCAATATCCAGCCACCATAGTGCACTCCATTAGCACCGAGAAGGTCTATGGTAGTTGCGGTGCCGGCATTAACGACGATGGTATTGGTGTTTGAAAGTGCGCGTGCCCCAATCATTGCAGCCCAGCGATCGGCACCAAGCTTGCTCGAATCTTGATAGAGTGTCCGCAGGCCCGCACATTCACTATTGCCTTTGAGCTGCTGCCAAAGGACATCACTCCATTGTGGAAAAAGTGATTTGAGATTTTCAATAGCTTCGCTACCAGCAACGCAAGTAAAGCCAATCGCATCAGGTTTGGGTAAAGTCTTCGAAATGTAATCTGTTAGCTCTGCTTTATGTTCAGGCGAGGCTAAAGATTTACTGCTAATCGATCCAGAGTAAGCCCATAGCTTTTTCTGTCGGTCTGAGGGTTGTTGAGTAGACTCAACTGCAGCCCATTTAAGGCGTGTATTGCCAACATCAAACAGTAAATAAAGGCTCATGATTGTGCTCTTAGGGATACATCGCCCGCATGAATCACGAGCGTTTTATTGTCTTGCTGCAATAGTAATGCGCCGGTTTCATTAATGCCTTGTGAAATACCATGAATGGGCTCTTTGCCGATACCCGATATAGACACCGCCTGACCAGTGTAGGCATCCCAGTGTTTCCATTGTGCTTGGTATGGGGCAAAACCGACTTCATCGAATTGCTTGAGTGCACTCTCTAGAGCTGCAATCAATTTGATCCAAAGATATTCCGTATCGGGTAACTCTGCAGGCGCTGTAATGAGTTGATCTAGTGCGCTTATCTTGAGTCCAGACGGATTATCAAGTCCAGCTTCAATAGCAGCGCGATTGCGCAAGTTCATGCCAATGCCAATAATCATCCAAGTGCTATCGCCTGCTTTGGCTTGGCCGCCCTCTATGAGAATGCCGCCGAGTTTGCTGTTATTTAGAAGTAAATCATTTGGCCACTTTAAGCGTAAGCCTGCTTGATGCAAAACATTGGAATCAAGATTTAAGGCTTCTGCGATTCCGGTAATGACAGCCATTCCAACCAGAAGACTCAGTCCAGTCATTTCTGCGGGGGTTCTTTTGAAGGGGTAGGCTAATGAAAAACTGATGGAGTCGCCTGGCTTGGCGAACCAGCTCCGCCCTGCCCGGCCTTTGCCTGCGGTTTGCTTATGGGCAAGCCGAGCGACGGGGTCAATAAGCTCTCCCGCGCGCCAGCGCTCCAGGAGGTCATCATTTGTGGATTGAGTTTCAGTAACGCGTTCAAGGATGCAATTGGCAGTCATTTCGCCATTGTAGAAAGGTCTGACCTAGAATTGTGGGATGGATCAAAAAGATCAGCGCCCCTATAAGTTTGTTTGGCCTTTGCAGGCCATGCCTTTAGCTAGGGTCATGAGCCTCAGTTATGCACTCTTGATCATTTACATCAGCCTAAATCCCTTTGACTTTGACTTTCAGAATGGCATTGATGCCTGGTCTTGGATAGACGCTCCTCTACCGCGATTTATTACTTTATTTGATGTTTCAGTCAATATCCTCGCATATATCCCGTTTGGTTTTTTGTTGGTATTTGCTGCTTATCCACGGTGGCGCAATTTTGTTGCTTTGGGGATTGCTCTAAGCCTCAGCGCCATTTTGGCGATCAGTGTAGAGACCTTACAGTCATGGTTACCCACCCGAGTACCCAGTTTGATGGACTGGTGGGCTAATATCTTTGGAGGTCTCTTGGGGGGCTTGCTAGCCATTCCATTAGGCCCTCAATGGTTATCAGGCAGCGTTGTACGACGACGTTTTGATCAATGGTTTGGATTGAATTGGGGTGCCTGCGCTCTTTTCCTACTATTTCCTTGGTCGCAAATTTATCCTCAAAGTTCTTGGTTGGGTACAGGTGTATGGGGCCATGCGATTTTTGGCTCGATTGATTGGGGAACCCTAGTTATCAATCAAGTAGTCCAAGAGACCTTAATCACTGCTTTATGTTGGCTTGGCGTCGCTTTGTTACTGTCTTTAGGGTTACGTTCCAAGGCCCCGCAGTGGCGAATTCTGAATGGACTGCTGTGTTTAACAGTGTTGATTAAGATCTTATTTACAGCCCTGCAATTCGGTGGCGAGTTTAGTTTGATCTGGCTGACAGCAGGCGCCTTATGGGGCATGGTGTTAGCAAGCATTTTATTGAGATGGGCTTTGCGCTTAGGTCAGGGAAGTAAGTTTTGGCTAGCTTTGTGCTGTTTAGGTATCGCCACTATTGCCATTAACGTCTTGCCGGATAATCCCTATTTCATCATGAACTTGCGGCACTGGAATCAAGGACGCTTGTTACATTTTAATGATTTGATGCAATGGGTTTCGGTAGTATGGCTACCAATCGCATTGACTTGGATGATTTATCACGTTGGCGAATTTAACCCGCAGTACAGAAAAAGATAATGTCTATGAGTTTTACACACCACCTATTTTTTTGTTTGAACCAACGCAGCAATGGCGACAACTGTTGCGATCTACATAATGCATTTGTACTATTTGATTATGCAAAAAATCGAGTGAAAGAACTGGGTCTTGCAGGTCCCGGAAAGATTCGGGTGAATAAAGCGGGTTGCTTGGACCGCTGCGCAGAGGGTCCTGTGATGGTAGTTTACCCAGAGGGTATCTGGTATACCTTCATAGATGAGGAAGACATAGAAGAAATCATTCAATCCCATTTAATTTCTGGGCGCCCAGTTGAGCGCCTGCAGTTGGCTTAATTATTGTTGAAAGTATGTTCATGAATAGCCGTACAAAAATCATTCATATTGATGGCATCGTGGGTTCGATAGAAATGTCTATTGATCTTCCAGATGAATTAAAAAATGATCCAACATTTGTAATTCGTGGTTTAGCTTTAGTTGCACACCCTCATCCATTGATGGGGGGCACCATGGATAACAAGGTTGCGGCAACGATGGCGCGGGCTTTTAATCAGCTAGGCTTTGTTAGTGTGCGTCCGAATTTTCGTGGGGTTGGTGGCACTGCAGGTGTGCATGATGATGGTGTTGGAGAGCTAGAGGATTTGCTACACATTGCTGAATGGATGCGCATACCATCAAGCTGGGCTGTGCTTGAGACTACTGCCAATCAATCATGGGGAGCCAGTGTAAATGTGTTGCCACTGGTGGTTTCTGGGTTTTCTTTTGGTAGTTTTGTGGGGAGCCATTTAGTTCAGAGGCTGATTGATCTCGGTCGTCCAGCTGAGCGCCTAGTCATGGTTGGTAGCGCTGCTGGTAAGTGGACACTGGCACCCGTACCTGCAGATACTATTTTGATTCATGGTGAGTTAGATGAAACAATCCCATTAATTGATGTACTAGATTGGGCGCGCCCTCAAGAGCTCACAGTACAAGTGGTGCCTGGCGCAGATCATTTCTTCCATCGTAGGTTACATTGCATTCGCAACATTATTACGGGCGCCTGGTTGGGCATGCCCGACCACCGCAAACAATCATTGAGATAAGAGAAAATTATGGCTGAAGAAAAATCCCTCATTGAGTATCCCTCGCTATTTCCGATTAAGGTGATGGGCAAGATGAATCCCGAGTATCTGCCAGCGATTTTGCATATTGCAAAACAATTTGATCCCACATTTGATGAGAGCAAGGTAGAGCAGCGCCCATCTAAAGATGGCAATTACTTGGGGCTGACTTTGCCAATTACAGCAACCAGTCGTGAGCAGCTAGATGAGCTATATCGAACCCTGTCTACACACCCACTCGTTAGTATTGTTCTGTAATTTATTTAATGTCTGCTTTAGTAAAGCATCTTGGTATTGCAGATTACGCATCAACCTATGAGGCGATGCGGGTCTTTACTAGTGCGCGGGATCACTCAACTCCTGATGAAATTTGGGTTCTAGAGCACCCACCAGTTTTTACATTGGGCCTTGCAGGCGATGCTAGTAATTTACATTCACCTAGCGATGAAATCCCATTAGTGCAGGTTGATCGTGGTGGTGAAATTACCTATCACGGGCCTGGTCAAGTCGTGATTTATCTTTTGCTTGATCTTAAGCGCCTTGGAATCTTTGTAAAAGAATTGGTTTTTAGAATTGAACAAGCATTAATTGATACCTTGCAAGATTTTGGAATTGCTGCGGAAAGGCAAGTTGGCGCTCCAGGGATTTATGTTACTAAGCAGCCTGGAGTGCCCGCTCAGTGGTTTGGGGCCAAGGTCGCTGCTCTAGGTCTAAAGGTCTCTAAAGGCTGTTCATATCACGGCCTAGCGCTCAATGTGGCGACTGATTTGGAGGCATTTGGCCGCATCCACCCCTGTGGTTATGAGGGCTTAAAGACGGTGGATATGCAAACCCTTGGGATCAAGGACAATATAGACATTATTAGCCAAAGGCTTTTGGAGCATTTACAAAAGCAACTGATGCCACATGACCACCAATAAAACTGATACCAAGACAACGATAGAGTCTCGTCAAGACCTTAACTACGATGCAACTCGTAAGCAAAAGTCTGGCGAGAAAACTGCACGTATTCCAATCAAGATTATTCCTCTAGAAGATGTCTTAAAAAAACCAGATTGGATTAGGGTAAAAGCGGCTTCTGGAAATTCTCGTTTTAATGAGATCAAAAAGATCCTTCGCGAAAATGAATTGGTTACCGTATGTGAAGAAGCAAGTTGTCCCAATATCGGTGAGTGCTTTGGTAAAGGCACTGCCACATTCATGATCATGGGTGATAAGTGCACCCGTCGCTGCCCATTTTGTGATGTGGGTCATGGCCGACCTGATCCCTTGGATCAGAAAGAGCCCGGTAACCTTGCCCGTACTATTGCGGCCCTGAAATTAAATTACGTTGTCATCACTAGCGTGGATCGCGATGATTTACGTGATGGTGGCGCAATGCATTATGTGGAATGTATTTCTGAATCGCGCACCCTATCACCAAGTACTCGTATTGAGGTTTTAGTTCCAGATTTTCGTGGTCGTCTTGATAAAGCCTTAGATATTTTTGCAGAGCATGCGCCTAACGGTTTACCAGATGTGATGAATCACAATCTCGAAACTGTTCCACGCCTATACAAAGAAGCGAGGCCAGGTGCGGATTACTTGCACTCTTTAAAGCTCTTAAAAGATTTCAAAGAGCGCTTCCCAAATATTCCCACTAAGAGTGGTTTGATGGTCGGCCTTGGTGAAACAGATGAAGAGATATTAGAAGTGATGCGAGATATGCGTGAGCACAATATCGACATGCTAACAATCGGCCAGTATCTTGCGCCTTCTGGCCACCACCTCCCAGTGCGTCGCTATGTACACCCAGATGTATTTAAGATGTTTGAAGAGAAAGCCTATGCCATGGGCTTCTCCCATGCTGCTGTGGGTGCTATGGTGCGGTCTAGCTACCATGCGGATCAACAAGCTCACGGAGCAGGAGTTGTTTAGAGTCCTTAAGGTTGGCGTATTGCTGCCAGCATTTATTTTGTTGGTAGCCTGTAGTCCGAAGCTGGATTGGCGCACTGTTCAATCACCTCAAGAGCGATATAGCGCTTTGTTTCCTGGCAAGCCAGATAAATTAGAGCGACATATTCCGTACCAAGATCAAGAGCTCAATCAAACCCTTGAGGCAGTAAAGGTGGATGATGATATTTATTCGATCGGTACGATACAGGTTCCTGTGAATCAAGCTGCCGTGACCGAAAAGATTGTTGTGAAACTAAAAAGTAATTTGCTCGATAGAGCTAAGGCATCTGGTGGCACAGTAATAGAAGAGTCGACAACCTACCAAACAAACAATCGTCAACGTTTGGCAACGACGGATTATTTCATCACTTTTAATTTGAATGAAAGAGCGCAGCAACAAATGCGAGTGCGCTGGATCACGCGGCAGTCGAGTAATGGAGATGCAATGATTTATCAAGTATCTGTTTTGCATTCAAATGCAAATGGAGACTCTCCAAAGATTCTCTTATCTCAAGAAGAATACGCAAACTTTTTTAATGAGTTCTACCCAGAGTAAAAAAACTTAAACAGTTTTTTCTAGGGCGGCAACTTTAGCTTCGAGCGCTTCTAGCTTTTCTCTGGTCTTTGAAAGCACTTTGGTTTGCAAGTCAAACTCTTCGCGAGTGACCAGATCCATTTTCTGAAAACCTTGGTTCATCATTGCGCGAACATTTTTTTCTATTTCTTGTGCTGGTGAATTGCGAATAGCTTCACTCACCTTGTTTTGTATATCACTTGCAATACGTTGCATTTGCTCGAGGATTTCGCCAGGTTTTTGCATGAGGGGCCTTTGCAGTTCTTAAAAAAGTTGCATAAAAGATACACATTGATATTTTATGTTGGGTCTCAAAAAAGGGGTAAAACAGCTAAAAATGCCCAAAAAGACCTTAAATTCACAGTCATGGTGCAATATTAAGCACCAATAAAGTGCATATGCCTTAATTAGGGGATTTGTGACAAATCCATGAACCCCCAAACCATCAATATCACTCCATGCATTTGGCATTCAACCCTTTTTTATTACAACCAGTAAGGAGCTTTACATGAAAACTTTACACAAGAAAGCAATGTCTGCAGCAGCAGTAGCATTGTTGAGCGGCTTGGCGTGCTCATCTGTGTTTGCAGAAGAGGCAGCCGCAGAAGCACCAGAAGTGAGCCCAATTACCGCAAACGTGACTATCGTTAATGATTACCGCTATCGTGGTATCAGCCAATCAAACTTTAAGCCAGCGATTCAAGGCGGTTTTGACTATGCTCACGAGAGTGGTTTCTATATTGGAAACTGGAATAGCTCAATTAGCTGGATCAGTGATTCATATGGCCAGGCTGGTAGCTACGGTGGCAAGGCTTCTTCAGGCACAGCTGTATCAGCGCCGATTGAAATGGACTTCTATGCTGGTTTCAAAAAGGAATTGATTGGCGAGGGTTTTGCTTCAGATATTGGATTCCTTCAGTACTACTACCCAACTTCAGGCTTGCCTAATGGCTCAACCAATCCAAATACTAGTGAGATTTATGTGGCGCAAAACTTTACTTTTGGCCCTGTAACTGGTTTTGCAAAAGTGTCTTATGCAGTTTCAACATTGTTTGGTACTGCTAATTCATCTGGATCATATTATCCAGACTTGACGGTAAATTACGATACTGGTGTTTGGGGCTTAGCCTTGAATGGCCACGTAGGTTACCAGTACGTTGCTGGAAACCTGAATAATGGTTCGACATCATATACTGGAAAGACTATTAACAACGGAACGAGTAATAGCACTTTGTACAGCTATACCGATTGGAAATTAGGTGTGACTAAAGATTTCGGTGGCGGCTTATCTGCAGCGATTGCTTATGTGGGAACTAATGCAGCAACCTATATGGGTGGTTATGCTTATTCAAGCCCACAGGGCAAGAACTTGGGTAAGTCCACTGGCTTGATTTCTTTAACAAAGACTTTCTAATTTCCACTCTGAACGGAGAAATATATGAAATTAATTACCGCAATCATCAAGCCCTTCAAGCTTGACGAAGTGCGCGAAGCTCTCTCGGAAGTGGGAGTTTCGGGCATTACCGTCACTGAAGTTAAAGGCTTTGGCCGTCAAAAGGGTCATACCGAGTTGTATCGTGGCGCTGAGTATGTTGTCGACTTTTTGCCTAAGGTAAAAATTGAAGCTGCTGTTGAAGATGGCATTTTGGAGCGTGCGATTGAAGCAATTGAAAAATCTGCACGTACAGGTAAGATTGGTGATGGCAAGATTTTTGTCTCACCAGTTGAGCACGTCATTCGTATTCGTACCGGTGAAACCGGCGCGTCAGCACTTTAAAGAGAGGTTCAAAATGTTAACTTGGATGAAACGACTTGTTGCTGGCGGTGCTGTGGCTTTGGCCATTGCTGCTGCTGGTGTAGTAGTTACTTCGCCAGCACATGCTGATGAAGTAAAAAAACCTGCAGTGACTGCTCCGGCTGCAACTCCTGCTGCTGCAGAACCTGCGCCAGTACTTTGCTCTGAAAAGTGCAATAAGGCGGATACCGCTTGGATGATGGTATCGACTGCATTAGTGCTCTTGATGACGCTTCCTGGTTTGGCCTTGTTCTATGGTGGTTTGACACGTAGCAAAAACATTTTGTCGATCTGCATGCAATGCTTTATGGTCTTTTCTTTGATTACAGTACTTTGGTCTATTTATGGCTACAGCATTGCATTCACGGAAGGTGGCGCATTCATTGGTGGATTCGATCGACTGTTCTTGGCTGGTATGAATCCAGACTCAGTAGCGGCAACCTTTAGTAAGGGTGTTGTGATTCCTGAGTATGTATTTATGGCATTCCAAGCTGTGTTTGCAACTATCACTTGCTGCTTGATCATTGGCTCCTTTGCTGAGCGTGCTAAGTTCTCTGCAATCTTGGTGTTCATGGTTATTTGGTTCACATTCAGCTACTTGCCAATCGCTCACATGGTTTGGTTCTGGCCTGGTCCTGATGACATCAAAGATGCTGCATCACTCGAAGCAATTACTGCTCGTGCTGGTTGGTTATGGCAAAAAGGTATTCTCGACTTCGCTGGTGGTACCGTTGTTCATATCAATGCCGCGATTGCTGGCTTGGTAGGTTCCTTCGTGATCGGCAAGCGTGTTGGTTACGGCAAAGAAGCAATGAAGCCACATAACCTCGTTTATGTCATGACTGGTGCTGCACTCTTGTGGTTTGGCTGGTTTGGTTTCAATGCTGGTTCTGCACTCGAAGCAAACGGCAGCGCAGCATTGGCTTTCGTGAACACATATTTAGCTACTGCTGCTGCTGTATTGGGTTGGTCTGTTGCTGAATGGGTTCTCAAAGGTAAGCCATCTATGTTGGGCGCAGCTTCTGGTTGCGTAGCAGGCTTGGTTGCTATCACTCCTGCTGCTGGTTTTGTTGGCCCAATGGGCGCAATCGCAATCGGCGTATTTGCTGGTGTAGTTTGCCTCTGGGGTGTAACTGGCCTCAAGAAAATCTTGGGCTCAGATGACAGCTTGGACGTATTTGGTGTGCACGGCGTAGGTGGTATCTCAGGCGCTTTGTTAACCGGCATTTTCGCTGATCCAGCATTGGGCGGCACAGGTATCTGGGATTACGTAGCAAATGCTACAGCTCCTGACTACTCCATGGCTAGCCAATTGTGGATCCAAGCTCAAGGTGTGATTACGACTTTGATCTGGTCTGGCGTAGTTTCTTATATCGCATTTAAATTGATTGATATCGTGATCGGTTTACGTGTGAAAGAAGAAGAAGAGCGCGAAGGCTTGGATATCAGCTCACACGGTGAGGCTGCATACGAGTCTTAATCAGTAAATTACCCCTCACTGGGCGGCCTTGGTTGGCTGCTCGGTTTTTAAGCGCGGAATCCTTGGATTCCGCGTCTTTCTTTTAATAATCTTACAATGGTGGAATGGTTCCACATCTCATCACAGCCTTAAGCGGCCCCTTGCTCGAACTAGAGTCTAGGGTTTTAGAAGCAACCCCAACCATCGAGCGTTGGTTCAGGTTGGAATGGCAAGAACATACCCCGCCTTTCTATTGCTCAGTTGATTTACGAAATTCTGGTTTTAAGCTAGCGCCGGTAGATACTAATCTCTTTCCTGGCGGCTTTAATAATCTTTCTCCGCAGATGTTGCCTTTGGCCGTTCAGGCTGCAATGGCTGCCATTGAGAAGATTTGTCCAGAAGCCAAAAATTTGTTATTGATTCCAGAGCGTCATACCCGCAATACTTTTTATTTGCAAAATATTGCACGCTTGTCTTCCATCTTGCGTCAAGCTGGTTTGAATGTGCGCCTGGGTACTTTTTCGGAAGAAATTAAGAAACCCACTTGGATTGAGTTGCCTGATGGCAATCGCCTATTAATGGAACCCCTCTCTCGTTTGGGCTTAAAGAAACAACGCTTGGGTTTAAAAGATTTTGATCCATGCTCAATCCTTTTAAATAATGATCTATCCGCAGGCATTCCACCCATTTTGGAAAATCTGCATGAACAATACCTTTTGCCCGGCCTCCATGCTGGCTGGCATGTCCGTCGCAAGTCGAATCATTTTGCCGCCTATGAAGAGGTTGCTAAGAAGTTTGCCAAAGTAGTTGATATTGATCCTTGGATGATTAATCCCTACTTCACGAGTTGTTCGGATGTGAACTTTCACGAGCGCAAAGGTGAGGAAGAACTTCAAGCTGCCGTAGAGCAAGTCTTGAAAAAGACTGCTAAGAAATATCGTGAATACGGCATCAAAGAAAAACCTTATGTTGTCGTCAAAGCGGATGCGGGTACCTACGGCATGGGTGTCATGGTGGTGAATGATCCCTCACAACTCAAGGATCTAAACCGTAAAGACCGCAATAAGATGAGCGTAGTCAAAGAGGGTCTAGCAGTAAGCGACGTGCTCATTCAGGAGGGTGTGTATACCTTTGAGAAGGTCAATGAGGCAGTAGCAGAGCCAGTCGTTTATATGATCGATCGCTATGTGATTGGCGGTTTCTATCGTGTACATACCGACCGTGGCCCTGACGAAAATCTCAATGCCCCAGGGATGCATTTTGTGCCCTTAGCATTTGAACAAAATTCCATGCCAGATATGAGCGCTAAGCCTGGAAGTGCCGCCCCAAATCGCTTCTATTTATACGGGGTAGTGGCTCGACTGGCATTGCTTGCGGCATCTTTAGAGCTTGAGCGTACTGATCCTGATGCTGAAGCGGCTTAATTGAGCTGATAAACATGGACTTTCTATTTATTGCCGATCCTCTCGAATCTTTTAAGATTAAAAAAGATTCCACCTTGGCAATCATGCGTGCTGCACAAGAAGCGGGCCACCGTTTATGGTTTTGTCAGAGTCGCAACATTTTGTGGAGAGACGAATCTGTTGTTGCTGATTGTCAAACCCTGGTAGTTAAACCTAGTGCTTCTTCTTGGTTTGAGCTGGGCGATTTAGAGTCACGCACGCTCAAATCATTTTCTGCGGTATTGATGCGCACAGACCCACCCTTTGATATTGAATATCTCAATACCACTTGGTTGCTTTCTGCGGCGGTTCGACAGGGTGCAAAAGTATTTAACAATCCTGCCGCAGTTCGTGATCATTCTGAAAAGTTATCCATCACAGAATTTCCAGAGCTCATTCCACCCACTTTAGTAACTCGCGAACTGAGCGCAGTAGAGACATTCCATCAGACACATCAAGATATTGTCATTAAGCCCTTAGATGGCATGGGTGGTATGGGTGTTTTTCGTGTAGGTTCTGATGGCCTGAATCTGGCTAGTATTGTGGAGACCCTTGGTAAAAATGGCGCTAGGACTTTGATGGTGCAACGCTTTTTGCCAGAGATAGCCGAGGGCGATAAACGGGTGCTATTAATTGGTGGAGAGGTTGTGCCCTTTGCATTAGCACGCATTCCTCAAGGTAAAGAAATCCGTGGCAATTTAGCTGCTGGCGGTAAGGGCGTTGCAATGCCATTAAGTGATGCTGAAAGCGCTATCGCCAAAAGACTTGCACCCATTCTGAATCAGCGCGGTTTGTTCTTGGTTGGGCTAGACTTAATCGGGGGCTATCTCACTGAAATTAATGTGACTAGCCCTACATGCTTTGTAGAAATCACAGACCAAAGTGATTTCAATGTTGCTCAGTTTTTTATATCAACACTTGAAAAGGCTTTGTCTTAACATGGCTGGAATCGTCATTGTTGCCCACACACCGATTGCTAGTGCAATGCTGAACTTTGCAGAGCATACTTTTGGCGTTGTTCCTGAGCGCGTTAGGGCTGTGGATGTCCCCCCGCATGAAGATACTAAAGCGAGCTTTGATCGGGTGATGAAGGCTGCCTATGGCGTGAATACAGGTAATGGCGTACTCATTTTGACGGATGTCATGGGTGCAACTCCTGCGAATGTGGCGTCTAAGCTTGAAGCGCTTGGACCATTATCAGGATTGAATGCTCCGGTGATTGTGCTTGCGGGCTTGAATTTACCTATGCTGATGCGCTGCATCTCTCACCGTGGAGAGGATTTAGAGGAATTGGCACAAAAAGCCTTAGCGGGTGGCCAAAATGGAATTTTGCGTCTCGGCGCTAAGGTTGGCCAAGAATAATAGGGAGTGAATTTGCCATGCCAGTTGCTGAAATCGAAATCATCAATAAATTAGGTTTGCATGCTCGTGCTTCTGCCAAGCTGTCTCAGTTGGCAGCACAATTTCCATGTGAAATACTGCTGTCACGCAATGGGCGTCAAATCAACGCTAAGAGCATTATGGGCGTCATGATGTTGGCTGCAGGGATTGGTAGCACCGTAACCTTAGAGACTGTCGGTGAGCAAGCAGATGAAGCGATGCAGGCTCTAACAGAATTAATCAATAACCGCTTTGGTGAAGGCGAGTAGCAATGACATTTGCATTGCACGGGATCCCAGTATCAAAAGGCATTGCCATCGGCAAGGCAGTACTGATTTCACGTGCAGCTTTAGAGGTAAGTCATTATTTAGTTGAGCCAGGCAAAGAAGAACTTGAGGTTCAAAAGCTCTTAGATGCTTTTGATCAGGTTCGACAAGAGTTAAACCAACTGCGAAAAGGTTTACCAAAAGATGCTCCGCAGGAGATGGGTGCCTTCCTTGATGTGCATGGCATGATTTTGGAGGATCCCGCATTAGCGCAAAAGCCAATGCAATTGATCCGCACCCAGCGCATGAATGCTGCATGGGCCCTCACCACCGAATTAAATGATCTTTTAGAGCAGTTTTCTGAAATCGAAGACCCCTATTTAAAAGAGCGTGCGCACGATATTCGACAAGTGGCTGAGCGGGTGATTAAAGCCATCAATGCCCAGAATAAAGATTCATTGGATAGTGCGGATTTAATGTCGCCAAGCGAATTAGGGGTCGATTCGATCATCGTAGCTCACGATATTGCCCCGCATGACATGCTACGTTTTAAAGACTCTGCTTTCACTGGATTTGTTACTGATCTTGGCGGCAAGACATCACATACTGCGATTGTGGCGCGTAGCATGGAAATTCCTGCTGTGGTGGGTGTTCGCCATGCAAGTGAAATGATTCGGCATGGCGATTGGCTGGTGCTCGATGGTGAGCAAGGTGTAGTAGTGGTAGCTCCTGATGCTAACTTGCTTGAAGAGTATCGAAAACTACAAAGCCAGGCTATCAAAGAAGCTCGCAAACTGCAGGAGCTCAAGCACACCAAAACAGAAACTCTGGATCATGTTGAGATTGAGTTGTTCGCCAATATTGAATTGCCTGAGGATGCGGTACAGGCCGTCAAGCTGGGCGCAGTAGGCGTGGGCTTGTTTCGATCAGAGTTTTTATTCATGGATCGTAAGCAAGCACTCCCTGATGAGGAGCAGCAATTTCTAGAGTACCGTAGGGTAGTCGATTTAATGCATGGACTACCTGTAAACATTAGAACAATTGATGTTGGGGCTGATAAAGCCTTGGGTGCTGGAGGAATGGATGTATCGCAAACTGGCACTTCACCACTGGGATTGCGGGCTATCCGCTGGTCTTTGACAGAGCCCGAAATATTCTTAACCCAGCTGCGGGCAATTTTGCGTGCTTCTGCTTTTGGCCAAGCACGGATTATGATCCCCATGTTGGCACACGCCAAAGAGATTGATGAAACTTTCCGCTTGATTGAGAAAGCAAAGCAGCAACTGTTTCAACGTGGCCAACCCTACAACCCAAATATTCAAGTGGGCGCTATGATTGAAATTCCGGCAGCTGCTCTAGTGCTGCCACTTTTTATCAATCGATTTGATTTCCTGTCGATTGGTACGAATGATCTCATTCAGTACACCTTGGCAATTGATCGCGCTGATCATGCAGTAGCCCATCTATATGATCCGTTGCACCCAGCCATTTTGCAGTTGTTGGCAAGCATTATTGATCAGGCAAAACGCGCTAATGTGCCTATTGCAGTGTGTGGTGAGATGGCCGGTGATCCTGCTTTAACGAAGTTATTGCTTGCTTTAGGCTTGACCGATTTTTCAATGCATTTCAGTCAACTGCTGTTAGTTAAGCGTGAGATTTTGAAGGCTGATGTAGGAATGTTAAAAGGCCTTATTCCCAGAGTCCTGAAGGCTTATGAGCCAGAGGCCCAAGCCAAGGCTTTGGAACGTCTACTGGCCTAGTGGGGCTTGCCGCAAACCGAGCACTCGGGGTTGCGGCTCATTTTGAATTCATCTATTTGCGTAGTCCGCGCATTCCACAGCAGCATACGGCCTATCAAACTCTCTCCGAAGCCTACTATCACCTGTATTGCTTGAGCAGCCTGCATGGCGCCAATAATTCCCACTAAGGGAGAAAATATTCCCATTGAAGAGCAACTCACTTCTTCAAAATGCTCATCTGGTGAGAAGATGCAGGCGTAACAGGGTGAAGTAGCTTTGCGTGGGTCAAATACGGTGATCTGCCCATCAAAACGTAAGGCCGATCCAGAAACCAACGGCACTTGATGTTTGACGCAGCTAGCATTGATCAAATGACGGGTAGAAAAATTATCGGTGCAGTCTAAAACAATATCTACGCTCGGCAATAATTCATCTAACAGAGAAGATGTTGCTTTGGCTTCAATAGTTTCAATCCGAATGCCAGAATTGAGACCCAGTAAAAATTGCTTTCCAGAGGCAACTTTGCTTTGATTCACGCGTGCCTCTGCATGCATGATTTGCCGCTGGAGGTTGGTAATCTCCACTTGATCGTGATCTATCAGGGTAATGTGCCCAAGGCCGGCGGCAGCTAAATAGGGGGCTGCAGCACTGCCAAGTCCTCCGGCCCCTATTACCAAGGCGTGAGAATTTAAGAGCTTCTCTTGACCGGAAACATCGATCTCTTCAAGCAGTAAATGCCTTGAATAGCGAAGTAACTGCTCATCATTCATGGGTAGATTAGTGAAAGCTACTCGAGCTTGGATGAAGAGCGCTTCACCGGTTGGCCATTCAGAAATGCCACTGCTTGAGTCAGCATGAAATCATCTGCACTACCAAGCTCAGGTGGCTTTTTATTCTTATCTTTTTCTTTCTCTTCAGGAGTTTTCTTTGCATTCTTTTCTTCAATGCGCTGTAACTCCTCGAGACGACGCTGCTCACGATCTTTAATGAGTTTATCTTCGGCAGACTGCTTATTACGAAGATGTTTTTCACTGTCAATTTCACGGGTGATCAGGACATCATCAGGATCGCCATCTTTATTTTGATCAACTGGAATATCTGGTTTGACGCCAAACGCCTGGATCGATTTACCGCTTGGGGTGTAGTAGTAAGCCGTAGTGATTTTCAAAGCAGAGTCATTCGTTAAGGGCCGTACGGTTTGCACGGATCCCTTACCAAATGTTGTCTTACCAATAATGGTGGCACGCTTATAGTCTTGCAATGCACCCGCAACAATTTCAGAAGCAGAGGCGGAATAGGCGTTGACCAGAACGACCATGGGTAATTTTTTGAACATTTCTGGCACGCCTGCCAAAGGATCTCCGGATTCGCTCAGACGATACATGGCAGGGGTTGCGTTAAATACTTGCTGAGAGTCTGGAGCTTGACCTTTGGTAGACACAACAACAACATTGGCTGGTAGAAATGCAGCAGCAACACCAACCGCACCTTGTAGAAGGCCGCCACCATTGTTTCGTAAATCAAGAATAATGCCTTTAAGTTTTGGATCTTGATTGGCTAGTTCCGTTAATTTTTTGGCAAGATCAGGAACGGTGCGCTCTTGAAAGCTTGTCACTCGAACCCAAGCAATATCGTTATCTAAGATCTTCGCTTTAACTGACTGAACTTTGATTTCTGCTCGAGTAATGGTTACCGGAAAGCTACGCTCTTCGCTCTTTCGATAGATCGTTAAGGTGATTTTGGTGCCGGGTGTGCCGCGCATAGTGCGTACGGCTTTATCAAGTGACATTCCGCGCACTGGTTTGTCATCTAGGCGAGTAATTAAATCTCCAGCCTGAAGTCCTGCTCGTGCTGCTGGACTATCTTCAATTGGGTTAAGCACTTTAACAACGCCATCTTCAGAAGTGATTTCAATGCCGAGGCCTGCAAATTTTCCAGAAGTAGCTTCCTGCATTTCAGCAAAATCTTTTTTGTCCAAAAAGGTGGAATGTGGATCGAGGCTGCTAACCATGCCCTTGACGGCATCGGTCAGTAGTTGCTTGTCTTCAATAGGTTCAACGTACTCACGCTTGATTTGTGCAAAGACATTGGAAAGGGTGCGGAGCTCATCGAGTGGAAGCTGCGTATTTTGTTGAGCAGTAGCCGACAGTTGGATGGTAGCGGTTACACCAGCAATAAGGCCTACAGCGATGAGGGCAAAGCTCTTGAGAAATTTACGCATGTTTCTTTTTATCTAGTCTAGGTAAAAGTGCTGAATGGGTTTAAGGTTGTCATCGAGCTCATATACGAGGGGGATGCCATTAGGTACATTGATTTCCATAATGGCCTCATCAGACATTTGATCTAAATATTTAATGAGCGAGCGAATACTGTTGCCATGCGCCACTAACAAAACACGTTTACCAGCTTTTAGGGCTGGCGCAATAGATTCATTCCATAAAGGCAATACTCGATCAACGTTGTCCTTGAGACACTCACCCAAAGGAATGTCTTCTGTGCTGAGCTTGGAGTAGCGCTGATCATTTTTAGGATTGCGCTCATCTTCTGCTTCTAGTAATGGTGGACGCACATCATAAGAGCGACGCCAAATATGAACTTGTTCGTCTCCATATTTAGTGGCAGTCTCTGCTTTATTCAAACCCGTTAGCGCTCCGTAGTGACGCTCATTTAATCGCCAACTATGAATCACCGGTAACCACATGAGATCCATGCTGTCTTGAACATGCCAGAGGGTACGAATGGCACGTTTTAAAACTGAGGTATAGGCCACATCAAATTCATAGCCTGCTTTTTTGAGGTTTTCCCCTGCTTTCAGGGCCTGTTCCGCACCCTTGGGGGTTAAGTCAACATCCGCCCAGCCAGTGAAGCGGTTTTCGAGGTTCCAGGCGGATTCGCCATGACGAATAAGGACGAGTTGTTTCATAGAGCCATTCTATAATCCAGTGATGAACTTTCTCACTCAAATTGATAATTTAGCGCTTATTGCCCTTTTAGTTGTTTCGGGCGCCGCGCTTTTCCTACCTACATTATCTACGCTTATTAGCGGAAAAGGCTTATCGCCTACAGAAGCGACTATTTGGATTAATCGTCGTAAGGCTTATGTTTTCGATTTGCGCCCAGAGGCTGCATTTAAAGAGGGTCGACTGCCAGGGGCTAAATTGGTTAACTCAGCGGAGATCACGTCTGCTATTGAAAAGCTGAAATTGGATCGCAAGCACCCAGTTGTTTTGGTTTGCGATACGGGCGCTCACTCTCGCAAGGCACTCGCAGATGTGCAAAAGCTCGGTTTTTCTGAAGTTGGGGTTCTTGATGGCGGCGTTAAAGCCTGGAAAGAAGCTTCCCTCCCATTGGTTAAATAAGGGAATTTATGCCTCAAGTAACGATGTACAGCACCCAGGTTTGTCCATATTGCGTAATGGCTGAAAAACTATTGCTCAAAAAAGGCGTTGATAATTTAGAAAAGATTTTGATTGATCGTGATCCAGCACAGCGTGAAATGATGATGACTCGCACTGGTCGTCGTACGGTTCCACAAATTTATATTGGTGAGACTCATGTTGGCGGATACGATGATCTAGTGGCTTTGGATCGTGCGGGTAAGCTCGACCCTTTATTGGTTTAATGTATTCAATCGTAAAGAAAGACAGCAATGACTGAACAAACTTCCGCACCCCAAGCTGACAGCTCTAAAGAGCCTGGATTTCGTATCCAGCGGGTTTATCTGAAGGATCTATCCCTTGAGCAGCCTAATGCACCGCAAATTTTATTGGTGGCAGCAGAGCCGCAGGTAGAGGTAGGGGTTGATATTGCAGTCAATCCTTTGAGCGATGAAATTTTCGAGGTTTCGATTGTTGCTACTGTGACTGCTAAAGTGGATTCAAAAGTATTGTTTTTGGTTGAAGCCAATCAAGCCGGTATTTTTGAATTTAACAATATCCCACCACAACAATTAGATCCGATGCTGGGTATCGCTTGCCCAACCATTTTGTACCCTTACCTTCGTTCTAATATTGCCGACATTATTAGCCGCGCAGGCTTCCAGCCAATTCATTTGAATGAGATTAATTTCCACGGCATGTATGAGCATCGTTTGATGCAAGCTCAACAAGCAGCTAGCAAAGAGAACGACGCTGCTGATGAGAGCAAGATTATTCTCCCTCACTAGGCTGTAATCCCGCACAGATCATGAAAGTCACCCTGATTGGCGCTGGTGCCTGGGGAACGGCGATGGCGGCCCAAGCGGCTCGCCATCTTCAAGATGGCCAAGTTTGCTTATGGTCGCGTAGCAAAGAGCAGCTCGCAGAAATCGAGAGAAGCAGTGAGAACCGCCCATATCTTCCTAGCATTGAGCTGCCTAAAAATCTTCAGTTTGAGAGTGACTTTTCTCAGGCTATTAAGAGACTCTCTGCAGATGATCTATTGGTCATCGCCACACCCATGTCTGGACTTTCAGAAACGATTGCTAAAGTATTGGCGATTGCTGAGCATCCGCTCAATATTATTTGGTTATGCAAAGGATTGGAGCCGACAACAGCTCTATTGCCGCACCAAGTTGTTGCGCGTGAAGACAAGCTACACAGTCGTGGCATCAAACATTTTTATGGTGCGTTATCAGGCCCAAGTTTTGCTGCAGAGGTAGGGGCTGGCATGCCATGTGCATTGACCATCGCGAGTAATTCAAGTGACTTGTGTGCGGTAGTACAGTCAGCGTTTCATCATGGCAATATGCGCGTTTATGCAAGTGATGATTTGATTGGTGTTGAGTTGGGCGGTGCTATCAAAAATGTTTTAGCAATTGCTGCCGGAATTGGTGATGGCTTGGACCTAGGCTTAAATGCACGCGCTGCAGTGCTGACGCGAGGCCTTGCTGAGATGATGCGTCTAGTGAAAGCGGCAGGTGGCAGACCTGAGACTTGCATGGGGCTGACAGGCGTAGGCGATTTAATTTTGACTGCTACTGGGAACCTCTCCCGCAATCGTCGCGTCGGCTTGGAGCTTGCTGCAGGTAGGCCCTTAGCAGAAATACTCTCTGGATTAGGTCATGTTGCCGAGGGAGTGCTGTGTGCCGCCGCAGTGACCGATTTAGCAAAACGCTTGGATGTTGAGATGCCCATTACTGCAATGATGGGCGAAGTCTTATCTGGAAGATTAAACACCCAAGAGGCCTTAAAAAAGCTCATGGGCCGTGATCCAAAAATAGAAGCTTAGGGTCTTCGAGTTTTTAGCTTCCGCCCGCAAGCCCATTTTGACGCCATGCTTCGTAAACTACGATCGCTACGGTATTCGATAAATTTAAGCTGCGACTACTGTCTTGCATCGCAAGACGCATTTGATTCTTTTTTGGAATAGAGTTACGCACTTCATCTGTGATGCCTTTGGTCTCAGAGCCAAACACAAAGTAGTCATTGGAGGCGTATTTCCCATCATGAAAATTTGCGTTCCCTTTGGTGGTGAGCGCAAATAGATGCTCTGGGTCGACTTCCTCATTTTTCATAAACTCTGCCCAGTTAGGGTGAACTTTGACTTGAGCGAATTCGTGATAGTCCAAGCCAGCTCTGCGCAACTTCGCATCTTCCATCGGAAAGCCTAGGGGTTCGATTAAGTGCAACTTCGCCCCAGTGTTGGCACACAGGCGAATGATGTTGCCAGTGTTGGGCGGAATCTCAGGCTCGAATAAGACAATATTAAACATGCGGTGCTCTTGTAGTTCTCAATAAAACCCAATTCATCACTTGGGATGCTCCATTGTCCTTCAGAAGTCGGGCTATTTCATTGAGCGTAGCCCCGGTAGTCATGACATCGTCAAAAATTACTATGCTTTGCCCATTTAGCAGCTGCCTATATTGGGGGTCGAGATAAAACATATTCTGGATCGCCAGGTGCCTAGTAGAAAATTTCTCTCCCGCCTGTGCAAATTCATGATGATGGCGTTTTAGTACAAAGGGTGTTTTTAAGAGACCTTGCCCACACTCAATTTTGCGAGCAATTTCCCAGCTTTGATTAAAACCGCGGGCGCCCAATTTTTGAATACTCAGTGGTACTGGAAATAAGAGCTGTGCATCAATCATTTTTAATTGTTCTGACAATAGTTTGTTCCAGGCGTTTGCAAGCCCATGCGCATAAGCAAGACGTTTTTGATACTTGAGTTGATGCAGTGCGTTTTGAAGTGCTCCCTCATAGCGATCTAAGCAATAGCTTGCATCAAAATATGGTGGATTGAGGATGCATGAATCGCATTTCTGTTTTGCTATCTCAGATGCTTGAAGTGCAATGCCACATTGGGAGCAGCATACGTAATTAAACAAGGCATCATTGGCCAGAGACTCTAGGCAGTTGGTGCAAATCGTATCGCATTGATAGCGCTCACAGACGATGCAGGCGCTCGGTATGCCGTATCTGCCAATAGCCTGAAGAAGCTTCTCTAGAAATCCCATGGGGCGCTGAGTATACTGAGCCAATGACCCAGCCGATCAGATGGTTACAGGACGAAATTGCAGACCGTATGTTGCAAAAACTCGATATCGTCAAACTTGATGTCAAAGATATTTTGATTGCTCCGGACTTTATTGGCAGGCATTTGAAATCTTTTGCTAAGCGCTATCCCCATGCCAATATTCATAGTCTGACAGAAGAGAATATTCCCCGCTTCGATCTGAAATATGCAAAGGCAATGGCAAATTGGCGTGCAATATTTGGTGGTAGTACAAATGCACTTTCCACATATTTATCTATCGGTAAATTTGACCTTCCTGATAATTCTGTAGATTTAGTCTTTAGTGATCTTTTGATGCAGGACTTGGTGGATCCTCGACACTTTCTTCAGGAGTGTTGGCGTGTCCTGAGAGAGGGCGGCCTCATTACTTTTAGCTATTTGGGGCCCGATACCGGAAAAGAATTGCGCGGACTCCAAACCAACGCCCTTCAGCTGAAGAGCTTATTAAATCCTTGGGATATGCATGATATGGGTGATGCCCTGATGGCTGAGCGTTTTTCTGATCCTGTAATGGATATGGAATTTGTTCATCTTGATTACGAAACAGATGCACTTTTGCTAGCGGATGCCGATGCATTGAAATTACTGCAATTGGCTGCAAAGGAAATCCCTGAAAAGGATCTTTTGCCCAAAAAAATGACTTTAGAGGTGGTATACGGCCATGCCTGGGCCATTGGAAAGCACCTGGCTAAACCGCAGGACAATATTGCCTATATTGACGTAAATCAAATTGGACGCAAGACTAGGCGAGATTCTGCTTAAGTGTAAGTGCTTACTATCATTTAAACCTACACCAAGATTGGATTGAGCTGGGATAACCCTGTTTGTTCTTGTGTTCAATTAACCCTATAATCACCGCAGGCAGTATTGGCTTAAAACCGCTTTTTAGGCATTTTTGGAGCGTTTTTAGCACTTTGCTCACGACAATAAACAGAGAATAAGATGAATTTATTTGGAAAAGTCATTAGGGCTTCGCTCTATCTAGTAGCAGCCTTCGGCACAGCATTTGCGCAGGCATCAGAAAATATGCCAGGAGGCCCAGCTGTTAATCAGCTGAACTTCGCAGCACCAGCAACCAAAATCATGCAAGAAATTCATTGGTTGCACTGGATGATGTTGATCATCTGCGCAGTAATATTTGTTGGCGTGTTTGGCGTGATGTTCTATTCCATTCTCAAGCACCGCAAATCATTGGGCCATAAATCTGCTTCTTTCCATGAGAGCACCACGGTTGAAATTATTTGGACCGTGATTCCACTGCTCATCGTGATCGGCATGGCATTGCCTGCAACCAAAACGGTTGTTGCAATGAAAGATACAACCAACTCAGACATCACCATTAAGACCACTGGCTATCAGTGGAAATGGGGATATGACTACATCAAGGGCGAAGGCGAAGGCATTAGCTTTCTATCAACTCTGTCTACATCTCGTGAAGCCATTAACAACCTTGCGCCTAAGTCCAATACTTACTTGATGGAAGTAGATAACGAAATGGTTGTGCCTGTTGGCAAGAAAATTCGTTTGATCACTACCGCAAATGATGTGATCCATGCTTGGACCATTCCTGCATTCGGTGTAAAGCAAGATGCGATCCCAGGATTTGTAAGGGATACATGGTTTAGAGCTGACAAGATTGGCACTTTCCGCGGTCAGTGTTCAGAGTTGTGTGGTGCAGAGCATGCCTTCATGCCAATCGTTGTGAAGGTTGTTTCACAAGAGGACTACACGGCTTGGGTTGCGCAAAAGAAAAAAGAAATGGGCGCAGGCGGTGATGATCCTACTAAGGTTTACACACTAGAAGAACAAAAAGAGCGTGGTGCAAAAGTCTATGCAGCTAACTGCGCTGCTTGCCACCAAGCAAATGGTAAGGGCGCAGGTGCCTTCCCAGCATTAGATGGCAGCAAAGTGGTGAATGGTCCAAAACAAGGCCAGTTCAATATTTTGCTAAACGGTAAGAATGCAATGCCGAAGTGGGCTGGCGTGATTTCTGATGGTGATATCGCCGCAGTGATTACCTATACCCGCAACTCATGGGGTAATAAGACGGGCGAAGTGATTCAGACCCAAGACATTATTACTGCACGTGGCGGCCAGTAATCCATTTACTAATACAGATAAAACGAAACCGGAGTAATCCATGAGCACAGTCTCTACTACTATTGACCACGGACACGATCACGCACATGATGATCACATGCCACACGGTTGGCGTCGTTGGTTGTTTGCAACCAATCACAAAGACATTGGCACGATGTACTTGATCTTCTCCTTCATCAGCTTATTGGCTGGTGGTGTGATGGCATTGGGTATTCGCCTAGAGCTGTTTCAGCCTGGTTTGCAATTTTTCCGCCCTGAATTCTTTAACCAATTAACTACCATGCATGGTTTGGTAATGGTCTTCGGTGCGATCATGCCGGCCTTCGTTGGTTTTGCCAACTGGATGGTGCCTTTGCAAATTGGCGCATCTGACATGGCCTTTGCTCGCATGAATAACTTCAGCTTCTGGATTCTGCCGGTTGCAGCTACTTTGTTGCTGAGTTCATTCCTTGTTCCCGGCGGCGCTCCTGCAGGTGGTTGGACAATCTACGCTCCATTGACCTCACAGATGGGCCCTGGTATGGATATGGCGATTTTTGCCCTTCACTTATTGGGTGCTTCATCCATTATGGGTTCTATTAACATCATCGTGACTATTTTGAATATGCGCGCTCCTGGCATGACATTGATGAAGATGCCAATGTTCTGCTGGACATGGTTGATTACTGCTTATTTATTGATTGCCGTGATGCCGGTATTAGCTGGTGCAATCACTATGGTTTTGACTGACCGTCATTTCGGTACTTCTTTCTTCTCCGCTGTTGGCGGTGGCGATCCAATCATGTTCCAGCATATTTTCTGGTTCTTTGGTCACCCAGAGGTTTACATCATGATTCTTCCGGCATTCGGAATCGTGAGCGAAATCGTTCCTGCGTTCTCTAGAAAAACATTGTTTGGTTATAGCTCAATGGTGTACGCAACCGCATCCATTGCAATCTTGTCATTCATTGTTTGGGCTCACCATATGTTTGCAACTGGCATGCCAGTGACTGGTCAATTGTTCTTCATGTATGCGACTATGTTGATTGCTGTGCCAACTGGCGTGAAGATTTTTAACTGGGTAGCCACTATGTGGAAAGGTTCAATGACCTTTGAAACTCCTATGTTGTGGGCGGTTGGATTTATTTTCGTATTCACGATGGGCGGCTTCACCGGCTTGATCTTGGCAATGGCGCCAATTGATATTGGTGTTCAAGATACCTACTACGTTGTTGCCCACTTCCACTATGTACTAGTAGCGGGCTCATTGTTTGCGATGTTTGCTGGCTTCTACTACTGGTGTCCAAAGTGGACTGGCTATATGGCTAATGAAACTCGCGGCAAGATCCATTTCTGGGCTTCCATGATTTTCTTCAACATCACCTTCTTCCCAATGCACTTCTTGGGTCTTGCAGGTATGCCACGTCGCTATGCTGACTATCCAACTCAGTTTGCTGACTTCAATATGATTGCTTCGATCGGTGCTTTAGGCTTTGGTTTAGCGCAGGTGTATTTCTTATTCTGTGTAGCCTTGCCTGCATACCGCGGTCATGGTGTCAAAGCTTCAGCAAAACCTTGGGATGGTGCGAAAGGCTTGGAGTGGACCATTCCTTCACCAGCGCCACACCATACTTTTGAGACTCCTCCAAGTGCGGAGCAAATGCGTGAAGCAGGAATTTAATTCTTCAGCCAAGCAAACCCTAGCTGCCAATAACCGCAGATTAGGGTTTGTATTGTTGAGCGTAGTGTTGGTATTTTTTATTGGAATTGTGATTAAACGGAGCTTCTTGGGTTAATCCCGCCGATTGCGATGGTTTCTACTGAATCACTGAATCGACAGATTTTATTGAAGCTCCTCATTGCAGCAGTAATGATGTTTGGTTTTGGTTACGCTTTGGTTCCAATGTATAAGGCCTTGTGTGAGGTCACTGGAATTAACGTAGTAACAAGCAAGAACGATTATGGCGTCAGAGCATTTAGTCCTAATCGGGTTGGTAATACGCAAGTAGATTACTCCCGTACAGTGACCATTGAATTTGACTCTAATAGTCGTGGGCCATTTACTTTTAAGCCAGTGAAGAACTTCTTGGAAGTGCATCCTGGTGAGATGACCGAGATTGTGTACGAAGTAACAAACAATTTAGGTCGTACGGTACGGGCTCAGGCAATACCGAGTTATGCGCCTAAAAGCGCAACAGAGTTTTTTACGAAATTAGAGTGTTTTTGTTTTCAGGAGCAAACACTGGCTGCAAATGAGACGAAGAAGATGCCGGTGGTTTTTGTGATTGATGCAGGCTTGCCTGATGATGTGAAAACAATTACGTTGTCGTACACCTTCTTTGAGTTAGGACTGGGCACTCCGCCTGCACCCAAATCAAAGGTAGTGTCATGAAGAAGAAAAGTAGTTTTATGCAGTCTATGAAAGCTGTTTTATGGGGCTTCTTGGGAGTGCGTAAAAAAGCAGGTTTGCAGGAAGATGTAGCTTCACTCAGTTTTGTACACATTATCATTGCAGGGGTACTTGGTGCCTTGATTTTTATGGGCGTCCTGTTATTGATAGTGAAAGCAGTTGTGTCCCATTGATTATTTTTTGATTGAATAGAGAGAATAAGATGTCATCCAATTCAACCCCATACTATTTCGTCCCAGGACTATCTAGACATCCAGCCATGGCGGCCTTTGGCTTAATCGCCTTTGGTTTTGGCATGTCCGGTTGGGTGAATCACACTTCTTGGGGCGGCTCCCTGGCATTGGTTGGTGTGGCTTGGATCCTGTATGTGCTCTATAACTGGTTTGGCGACACGATTGCAGAATCGAATGCTGGCAAGAATGGCGTCAACGTAGACATCTCTTATCGCTGGTCAATGGCTTGGTTCATCTTCTCTGAAATCATGTTCTTCGGCGCATTCTTTGCGGCCTTGTTCTATGCACGCAATATTGCGATGCCATGGTTGGGTAGTGTTGAGAGCAAACTCATCTGGCCTGACTTCCAGGCAGTTTGGCCGAATGATGGTCCTTCAGGCTTGGTACAGAAATTCACCACCATGGGGCCTTGGCCGATTCCAACTATCAACACCTTGTTGTTGTTGAGCTCTGGTGTAACTATTACGATCGCTCACCACGCTTTAGTGCAGAACCATATGAAGAAAGCCATTATTGGTTTGGCTGCAACTGTTGCTTTGGGCGCAATCTTCTTGGGTTTCCAGGGCTATGAGTACTACCATGCTTACCATGAGCTGAACTTGAAGTTAACTTCAGGTATCTATGGTTCAACTTTCTTTATGTTGACAGGTTTCCATGGCTTCCACGTATTCCTTGGCGGCACTATGTTGGCAATTGTTTTACGCCGCATGATTCGTGGTGACTTTACAGCTCAACACCATTTCGCTTTTGAAGGTGCAGCATGGTACTGGCACTTCGTTGACGTTGTATGGCTTGGCCTTTATATTGCCGTCTACTGGATGTAATTTGAAGTAAAAATCGGGGCGTAAAGCCCCGATTAGTTTTTAGCAGCGAAGTTTTAGTTGATGCCGACTTTGATGCCAGTAGGCTGTATATAGCCAAAGTGATAGGCGACCAAAATGCCAAGGAAAAGTGCAATGGAGAGGCCAATCCGCAGCATTAAAGAGTGAACCATTCTCGAGCTATTGCCCCGATCTTTCATCATGTAATACAGGGCTGATCCTAGGCTGGCAACAATCAATAGTAGGGCAACCGGAATAATCCACTTCATCTCGCATCCTTATCTTGAATCTATTTAACACTCTCATCGCTAAGCGCCTAGTTGCTACTGTATCAGCCTTACTGGTGATGGCAATTGGTTGTGGCGCAGGAATTTGGCAAATCAATAGGGCGGAAACCAAAATCGCTTTGGCAGCCAATTTATTGGCTCGGCAACAAATGCCAATATTGAGCGCTAATGCTGGTCCTTGGGCTTTAGAGGAGGTGAGTGAGCGGCGCATGATTGCACGGGGGCAATATATCTCTGAAGCGGCGATATGGCTAGATAACCGCCCAAGACCCATTCCACCTGTTGGAAGTAGTAGCTCACAATCCGGTTTTTATCTGATGATGCCTATGCGTCTTGAAGGGAAAAAGGATGTGCTTTGGATTAATCGCGGCTGGGCGCCTCGCAATAATGAGGATCGTGAAGCATTGCCATCGGTGAAGACACCCTCAGGGGTTGTCAATATCGAGGGTATTGTCTTTGCGCACCCCGGCAAAGTCTATGAATTGGGTAGCAGCAAGCCAAATCTTGAAACAGGCAAACCCCGTATTGAGCAAAACTTTGATTTGGCAGCTGAAGCTAGGATCCACAACTGGGACCAAAGCCCTTTTATTTTGCGTGAGGTTGAGGTTGGTATCGCGGATGGCTTGTTGCGGGAGTGGGCGCCTCTGACAACCGGAGTCGATCGCCATTATGCTTATGCATTCCAGTGGTTTGCTTTAGCCACTTGTGGCTTCTTATTTTGGTTGATTACTGGTCTGCGGCAATATTCGCGGAATAGTAAAAATGGGGATTGAGCGTGAGCGATAAAGAGTTGTTAATTCCGGCTTCACAGACTGATGCATCGACGATCAATGCACAGACTCGACGTGGTCGCATCCAAATGCTCTTGTTATTGCTTGCTTGTGCAGCACCGGTCATTGCTTCTTATTTAGCGTATTACGTGATTAAGCCTGAGGGCGGCAAAACTAATTTTGGTACTTTGGTTTATCCCGTTCAAGAATTGAATACCGCTTGGCTGAATGTTCCTTTGCAGGGGAAGTGGACCCTCTTGATTGCCCGTCCTGCTGGAGAGTGCAGCATCAAGGATGAAAAATGTATCGAGGCATTATTTTTAATGCGTCAAGTGAAGGTTGCGATGGGCAGAGAAAGTAATCGTGTACAACTTTTATGGGTCAATACGGATGGGCGGCCTGTTGATCCTGAAGTGGCTAAGGTTTATGACGAGCAATCAGCCGGCTTGAAAGTGGTTGGGCTACCGTCGGACCCTGATACAAAAGCAGCCTTTGAGGCTTGGCTTAACAAAGAGGGCGCTGGGCAAGAAATTCAGCTACTGGATCCAAGTCCTGCAAAGATGATGTATTTCCCTGTTACGAATTCTCCCAAGGAATTTGCGAGTATTAAAAAAGATTTAGAAAAGCTTTTGAAGCTCAATCACAAGGGCGAGAATTTGTAATGCCTAATTTTGTATTGCTTCTAGAGCTTGCGTTGATAGCAATCATTTTTGCAGGCCTACCCTTGGCCTATCTTTGGAGAAAGCCAGGGTATAGCTTTTTTCAAAAACTCAACTGGGTTTTAGTCTTCATGACTTTTGATCTGATTGTGTTTGGCGCCTTTACTCGCTTAACTGACTCAGGGCTCGGTTGCCCGGATTGGCCTGGTTGCTATGGAGTATCAAATCCTTTTCATGCTTTAGGTGAAATACAGCAGGCTGAAGCCAGCTTACCAAGTGGTCCTGTTACGGTGATTAAGGCTTGGATTGAAATGATTCATCGCTATTTAGCGATGACGGTAGGGGCCTTAATTTTGGTTCAAGTTGCCCTAGCATTTAGCAAGCTCAAGGCTTTAGGTAAGACACCATTGTTCGGTAGTCTAGGCCTGCTCTTGCTTGTTTGTATTCAGGGTGCATTTGGGGCTTGGACTGTGACCCTAAAATTGCAGCCCATCATCGTGACAACGCATTTGATGTTGGCATTACTTTTATTGGCTTGCTTAACTGCTTATGCTCAACAAGATTGGGAGGCTAAATCTGCTACGGTACGAACAATTCGTATTCGTCCTGTACCAGCTCAACTGCTCTGTTTGGCTTTTGTAGTGCTAACGATCCAAATCTTTTTAGGCGCTTGGGTGAGCACTAATTACGCCGTACTAGCATGTCCTGATTTTCCGACTTGCCTAGGCAGTGCTTGGCCTGAAACTAATTGGAGTGAGGGCTTCACTTTCTGGCGTCAATTAGGTCTTAATGCACAAGGTGAGTTTATTTCCCCGGTGGCATTGCAGACAATTCACTGGGCACATCGTTTATTTGCGATGGTTGTTTTGATTGTTCTGGCTACATTAAGTTGGAAGACCATGAAATTAGCAACCCCAGTTTTATCCAGTCTAAGTCGCTTTGCTAAGCTTTTGCTCACCTTACTTGTTCTGCAAGTGATCACTGGAATATCGAACGTAGTATTTCAGTGGCCCTTGCTAGCAGCCCTTTTACATACTGCGGGTTCTGCCGCTTTGGTATTCTGCTTGGTCAGAATGAGTTATTGGGCATCTTGGAACTCAACAACTCAAAAGAAGATGAATTCATGAGCGCACTTGAGACATCAAAACCAGTGGCAATGCCGCGTTGGCGTCAGTACTGGGTTTTAACAAAACCCAGGGTGACTCAGCTCGCTGTGTTTTGTGCTGTCATTGGGATGTTCTTGGCTACCCCAGGAATGGTTCCTTACCCAGTACTCTTTGGCGGAATTGTAGGCATTTGGTTGTTAGCTGGTGCAGCTTTTGCAGTGAACTGTTTAATTGAGCAAGCGGTTGATGCCAAGATGAAGCGCACTTCATGGCGCCCCTCAGCAACTGGAGAGGTTACCCCGTTTCACATTATTGTTTTTTCCATCATCCTGGGTTCACTGGGCATGATTATTTTGTGGAATTTTTGTAACCCATTAACCATGTGGCTTACCTTGGCAACCTTTGTCGGTTACGCAGTGATTTATACCTGGCTATTGAAGCCGGCGACCCCCCAAAATATTGTCATTGGTGGCTTATCTGGTGCGATGCCGCCAGCCCTGGGATGGGCGGCTGTGACCAATACCCTTTCAGCAGAAGCGTGGCTGTTGGTACTCATTATTTTTGTTTGGACACCACCCCATTTCTGGGCTTTGGCTTTGTACCGTCGCGATGACTATGTGCAATCTGGTTTACCGATGCTGCCAGTTACTCATGGGGAACGCTTTACGCTGCTGAATATTCTTTTATATACCTTGATTTTAATTGCCGCAACAATGCTGCCCTATATCTACGGTATGAGTGGCATGGTGTATTTAATATCTGCTATTGTTCTAGGTTTGATCTTCTTAGCGTATGCCATCGCTTTATTTGTGTCGTATAGCGATGCGTTAGCAAAGAAAACCTTTCGTTTTTCCATTACCTATTTGTCATTGCTTTTTGCAGCCTTGCTGGTTGATCACTATTTTCTCTAAGATGAATATGACTTTTTTGCGTAATTGCTGTGTTGCCGCTCTTCTCATTGCATTAACTGCCTGTAGTCCTAAGCCTGAGTTTAAGAATATCGATATCACTGGCAGCAGTGCATTTGGGAAAGACTTCAGTTTGGTAGATCCAGACGGCAATGTAAAAACACTTGCTGATTACAAGGGTAAGGTCGTGGTCATGTTTTTTGGCTATACCCAGTGCCCCGATATTTGTCCAACGACCCTGACTGAAATGCAGCAGGTGATGACTCTTCTAGGCACACAATCGGATAAAGTACAGGTACTTTTTGTTACGGTTGATCCAGAGCGCGACACCGCAGCGATATTGAAACAGTATGTACCTTCTTTTGATTCTCGTTTCTTAGGTTTGCGTCCAGCAGATGATACTGCTTTAGAGAAAGTCGCAAAAGACTTTAAGATTTATTACAAGAAAGTGCCAGGCACAACTCCTGGTTCATACACTATGGATCACACTGCGGGAAGTTATGCCTTCGATCCAGACGGTCACTTACGCCTCTATATCAAACATGCGCAAGGCCCTGAGACCTTGGCACATGACTTGAAGGAACTTCTAAAGTAGGATTTTGATTAAGCTGCTGCAGTTTGCAGCATGCCGCGCATCTTCTTGAGGGCTGCAGTCTCAATTTGACGAACGCGCTCAGCAGAGATGCCATATTCAGCGGCAAGATCGTGCAATGTTTTTGTACCATTGCCATCGGCATCCATAGCCAACCAGCGGGATTGGACAATGTTGCGACTGCGCTCATCTAAGGCCATCAAAGCTTGATCAAGCTTGGGGCCTTGCAGGGCATCAGTTTCGTTGCTCGCAATCCGTTCTGTTGGCTCTTGGCTGTTATCGGCCAGCCATTGAATCGGTGCATAGGCTGCATCCTCATCAGTATCTTCACCTTCAAGCGCAATATCACCACCAGCCAAGCGCATCTCCATTTCTTTCACATCGGAGCCCTTAACATCAAGCGCCTTTGCTAAAGCATCGATCTCGCTTGGAGTGAGAGCGCTTAAGCTAGGTTTGTTGCTACGCAAGTTAAAGAACAACTTGCGTTGTGCCTTGGTCGTTGCCATTTTGACCAAACGCCAATTCTTGAGAATGTACTCATGAATTTCTGCTTTGATCCAATGTATCGCATAAGACACTAGGCGAGCGCCATTGCTTGGGTCATAGCGCTTCACAGCTTTCATCAAGCCAATATTGCCTTCTTGAATTAAGTCAGCATGCGGAATGCCGTAGCCCAGATATTGACGAGCAACAGAAACAACGAGACGCAAATGGGAGAGCACTAAAGTTTTAGCAGCATCGACATTTTCTGTGCGACGAAATTCCTGCGCAAGATGTAACTCTTCAGCAGCACTAAGCATTGGTACGCGATTCACGTACGCAATGTATGAATCGAGAGTGCCAACCCCAAGGGATGGCAGCATTGGAAACGCAGACGCCGCTGCAGCCTGCGCTACAGGCAGCCTTTGCATATTCGGTTTGTCAGATTTCTTTTGAACCATTTTTCTTATCAATATGAGGTTTGAATGAAAGACTATTTTAGCACTCCTGTCAAGAGAGTGCTAATGGTTTATTTGATCTTTAACTTATTGATTTAATTGAATAATTCAGAAGAATATTGTCTGGCGGTGAATGGGGCTAAATCATCAATACCCTCACCTTTGCCCAGGGCCAATATGGCCGGTTTTGGCCCCTCTTGAAGGGTATGTGCCAAAGCGCAAATAACGCCGCCCTTAGCAGTGCCATCGAGCTTCGTAACGATGATTCCAGTAAGACTTAAGGCCGCGTGAAAGGCCTTCACTTGGCTTAAACCATTCTGTCCAGTATTGCCATCCAGAACTAGCAAGGTGTGGTGAGGCGCTCCAGGAAGTGCCTTGCCGATAACACGTTTGACCTTCTTTAGTTCTTCCATGAGGTGGTCTTGGGTGGCCAGACGTCCAGCGGTATCAATAATGAGAATGTCGCTTTTGCGCGAGATCGCAGAATGAATTGCATCGTGCGCAACCGCAGCAGCATCGCCGCCTTCTTGGGTAATGACGTCTACTTGATTGCGACCAGCCCATTCTTGTAATTGATTGCGTGCCGCCGCTCTAAAAGTATCTCCTGCAGCCAGTAAGACGGACTTACCTTGAGATTGAAAGAGTCTACAAAGCTTGCCAATGGTGGTGGTTTTACCTGCGCCATTAACGCCGACCACTAACCAGACCTCAGGGATGCTGCCTTTAATGGGCCCAAAGAGTGGATTTGGGGAGGGCTCTAGGACCCTTAATAAAGTAGCCACCTCTTCAATCAGGAGGGCTTGTAACTCTTCAGGGCTAGATGCTTTTTCAGATTTAGCCGCTTTGCGAAGCTTGCTAATCAGTTGTTCAGTCGTGGGGAGTCCCACGTCACTTTGAATCAGTGACTCTTCTAAAGTATCAAACCAAGCTTCATCTATTTTGCTTGATTTAAAAAGGGATCCGAGGGTTTTACGTAAGCCGAACATAATCGATACAATTTAAACCTTGCATCTTATCAATTTAATTTTGGGATATGGTGATTTAGCAGATGCGTTCCAATTTACTCCGAATTCTCTTTTTATTCTTGGTATTAGCACCACTGTCATGGGCTGCTAATAGTGATTTAGCAGATACCCATGAATTCATGCTCAATAATGGATTAAAGCTGATTGTTCGCGAGGATCATCGCGCGCCTACGGTAGCGCATATGGTTTGGTACCGGGCTGGCTCAATGGACGAAGTCAATGGGCGCACGGGTGTAGCCCACGTACTTGAGCACATGATGTTCAAAGGCACTAAGAAAGTAAAGGCGGGAGAGTTTTCTCGTCTAGTTGCTGCAGTGGGTGGTCGTGAGAATGCCTTTACGTCACGTGATTACACCGCGTATTTTCAGCAGGTTGAAAAATCAAAACTGGATGAAGTCATCAAGTTAGAGGCAGATCGCATGTCGAATCTGAATTTTGATGACGCTGAATTTTTAAAAGAAATTCAGGTGGTGATGGAAGAGCGACGTCTGCGCACTGAAGATAATCCAAGTAGCTTATTGAATGAATCATTGATGGCTACTGCCTATATGAGTTCACCTTATCGTCATCCGGTAGTGGGTTGGATGAATGATCTCCAAAACATGACTGCATCTGATGCACGCGACTGGTATCGCAGTTGGTATAAGCCCAATAATGCAACTGTGGTCATTTCTGGTGACGTTGATGCCAAGCAGGTGCTATCGCTGGTCGAGAAATATTACGGAGCAGTTGCCGCACAAGAGTTGCCAGTGCGCAAGCCGCAATTAGAGCCACCCCAAAAAGGTATTAAGCAGGTGCAAGTGAAAGCCCCTGCAGACAGTCCCCAATTGGCCATGGCTTGGAAAGCGCCACGTCTAGAGCCCGGCAAGCTCGATGATGTTGAGCCATATGCCCTTGAACTACTGACAGCTGTATTGGATGGTTATGACAACGCTCGCTTAAATAGGGTGCTGGTGAAGCAAGAAAAAGTAGTAAATGATGTTGGCGTGGAATATGACATGGTGTCACGTGGACCAGAATTATTTGTTGTTAATGTCTCGATAGCTAAGGGAAAGACGGTTACTCAAGCTCAGTCGAGCATTCGTAGGGCCTTAGAAGAACTCAAGCAAAAAGGAATTTTGGAGTCAGAGCTTCAGCGTATCAAAGTGCGTATTTTGTCTGAGCAGATTTATAAGCGCGACTCTATATTCGGGCAAGCAATGGAAATTGGGAGCACTGAGATGGCAGGATTCTCCTGGAGGGATATCAACTACATGCTGGACAAGATGCAAACGATTACGCCAGAACAAGTTCAAGCAGTTGCTAAAAAATATCTAGTTGATGAAGGTTTAACTATTGCAGTACTGGATCCAGTAGCTCGAAAATCTGCAGCCACTCAGGAGGGCAAATAATGAATGCTCTCAATAAAACGATTCTGGCTTGCATGCTGGCATTGACCTGTCATGGAGCTGCATATGCAATTTTGCCGATAGAGCAACTGGATGGTTATAAAGGCGCCAAGGGATTTTTAGTACAAACCAAAGCGCTTCCTATGGTCGATATTGAAGTCAGCATCGATGCTGGGGATCGTTATGATCCAGCGGACAAAAGTGGACTCGCAGATATGACGGCAGCCCTGATGAATTATGGGGTTCGGGGAGATCAAGGATACTTAAATGAGGCGCAAATTGCGGATGAAATTGCGGATTTGGGCGCGAATATCGGTCTATCTGTCGGTGGTGAGCGAGCCATTTTACGAATTCGGAGTCTAAGTAGAAAGGATTTGCGAGAGCGGGCTGTGAAGTTGGCTTCCGCGATGCTCAGCGCCCCAAGTTATGACGTCAAAATTGTTGATCGAGAAAAAAAAAGAACGATTGCTAATTTACTTGAAGCCGAAACCAAGCCAGAGTATGTGTTGGAGCGTAGTTTTACTAAATCAGTTTATGGTAATTACCCATTGGCGAATTCACCCACCACTAAATCAGTAGCATCACTAAACACAATGGATTTGCTGCAATTTCACAAGCAGTTTTATCGCAGTGAGCGCATGATTGTGAGTATTGTGGGGGATGTTGATCGCGCAGAAGCTAATGAGATCATGCAGGCTTTGCTGCAAAAAATTCCTCAATCAGGCCCTGTTATTCCTAGCTTGCCAGAATTGCAACGGTCCCCTATAGAACCCTTGGCGCAGCGTGAACAGCAAATTCCATTTGATTCTCAGCAAGCCCATATTGCAATGGGTATGACAGCAGTGACCCGGAACAACCCAGATTACTTCCCGCTCTTGGTTGGTAATTATGTTTTGGGCGGCGGTGGCTTTGTTTCTCGCTTAATGTCTGAGGTGCGCGAGAAGCGTGGCCTTGCCTACAGCGTCTTTAGTTATTTTGCCCCTGGTAAAGACACAGGCATTTTCCAGGCAGGCTTGCAGACCAAAGGCGATCAAGCTTCTCTTGCCCTAGAGGTAATGAGTTCAACCATTGCCAAATTTATTGCTGATGGGCCCACGCCTGCCGAGCTCCTAGCTGCTAAGTCGAATTTGGTGAACGGCTATCCACTCCGTATTGATAACAATCGCAAGCTCTTGGATAACGTTTCATCGATTGCTTGGAATAATTTGCCACTGGATACGATGGAGATTTGGACTAAGCAAGTTGAGGCAGTGACTTTAGACCAAGTGACGGCTGCATTTCAAAAATATCTGGCAATGGATCGCATGAGAATTGTAGTTTTAGGGGCTCAAAATAAATAAGCAGATCAAAAATCTGAAAGAGCCTCCAAAAAAAGTCCGCATTATTGGGGGGCTTTGGCGGAGTCGTTTACTCACAGTATTGGATTTGCCTGGACTGCGACCCACTACTGATCGCATCCGAGAAACTGTATTTAACTGGCTTGGTCAAGACCTGACGGGCTTGCAGTGTTTAGACCTATTTGCAGGCACTGGCGCTCTAGGATTTGAAGCGGCCTCTCGTGGTGCGGATGTTGTGGTGTTGTTAGAAAAAGATAAAAAAGCCCATGCAAACCTTTTGACAAATTTTTCTTTATTGCAGTCTTCCCCAGTTGATGGGCAAATTGAAATATTGCACAGAGACAGTTTGGAGTATTTAAAGCAACAAGCAGATCACTCCAGCAATTTAATTTTCATAGATCCGCCTTTTCAAGATGCGCGATTGTTGGATCAGGCCGTGATAGAAGCGGGGAGAGTGTGCGATGACTCGAACGGCGGTGGCATTTATGTAGAATTTCCCTCTGAGCGAAGCCGCGAGGAGGTAGAGGCCCTCTTACCGGAGTGGCATTGTGGAAAATACTTAGAGGCGGGACAGGTAAAAGCTTGTCTATTTCGGGGTGGAAGGGACTAAACTCTTGCCTGTAGCTGATAAAGCCTTAGGAGAGTTATGACTGTCGCTGTTTACCCAGGAACTTTTGATCCCTTTACTCGTGGTCACGAAGATTTAGTGCGTCGTGCATCCAGCATTTTTGATCAGTTGATTGTGGGGGTTGCCTCTAGTCGCAGCAAGCATCCATTCTTCTCATTGGAAGAGCGTATTGATATTGCTACTGAAGTATTGGGGCACTACTCTAATGTCAAGGTAGTTGGCTTTGATGGCTTATTAAAGGATTTTGCACGTGAGCACAATGCTAGGGTGATTGTGCGCGGCTTGCGTGCTGTTTCTGACTTTGAGTATGAGTTTCAGATGGCGGGCATGAATCGTTATCTGCTGCCGGATGTTGAAACTTTATTCTTAACTCCTTCCGATCAATACCAATTTATTTCGGGTACCTTTGTGCGTGAGATTGCTTCAATGGGCGGTGACGTTAGCAAGTTTGTTTTCCCATCCGTAGAGAAGTGGTTGGTCAAGAAGATTGCCAGTAATCAGCAAAATAAAGCATAGGGCTAGTTACTAAATCATGGCCTTAATGATTACGGACGAATGCATCAATTGTGATGTGTGTGAGCCAGAATGTCCTAATGATGCGATTTATATGGGATTGGAGATTTATGAGATCGATCCCGATAAATGCACCGAATGTGTTGGCCACTACGATGCGCCCCAATGCCGTCAGGTTTGCCCGGTCGATTGCATCCCATTTAATCCCAGCTATACCGAATCTCAAGACCAGTTAATGGCAAAGTACAGGCTATTAACGGCTAGTAAAAAGGCAAGTTCAGCTAACTGAGCAATTTAGCCTTTGGAGTGCAGCTCCAGCATGGCAGTTTGCGTATCACCCTTCATAAAGAGCGGCAAGATTTGCAAAGCATTTTCAATGCTGGCATCAATTAATTTTTGTTCTGCTAACTGCGGCCTGCGTAAAACATAATCAGCCACATCCATCACACGGCCATCACCAGCCACATCTCGTGGATGACCAATACCCAGGCGTAGTCGCCAGTAATCAGGAGTCCCTAAGTGGGCTTGAATATCTTTTAAGCCGTTATGACCACCAGTGCCCCCACCCAATTTAATGCGGGCAGTTCCAGGCTTTAGATCAAGTTCATCTTGAACAACCAAAATATCTGCTGGTGTCATTTTGTGAAAGCGACAAAGTGCACCTACTGCTTGGCCACTCAAATTCATATAAGTACTCGGTTTGAGTAGAAAGAGATCTTCACCTTCCCATTTGGCTTTTGCTACTTTGCCCTGAAAGCGTTTTTCAGATTCAAAGCGAGTATTTAATTGTTTCGCCAAGGCATCGACAAACCAAAAGCCGGCATTATGCCGATCCTCTTCGTGTTCATCTCCAGGGTTGCCCAGTCCAACGATTAATTTAGTCATGGTGAGAGTGTAAAGATTTCAACGTATTTCGACAAAAGAAAAAAGAAAGCCCGCTTGCGCGGGCCTTCGTTTGCAAACAGTGCAGCTTAATAAATTAAGCTTTGTCCTTTGCATCAGCAGCCGGAGCAGCGGCTGGAGCTGCAGCGGCAGCAGGAGCGGCCTCTTCAGTCTCAGCGGCTTTTACAGCTGGGATGCGGGCGTTTGCAATCACCGGGTTCTCTTGCTCAACGTGCAATACCAAGGTAACGCCTTTTGGCAATACAACGTCTTTTGCATGGATGGAGTGACCCACTTCAATTTTGCCCAAGTCCACTTCAAGGAACTCTGGTAAGTCTGCTGGTAAGCAAGATACTTCGAGGTCATTGAGGATGTGGCTAATAACAGCGCCTTGCAATTTCACTGCAGCGGAAGTGTCAGCATTGGCGAAGTGCAATGGAACGCGCATGTGAACTTTCTCAGTCGCAGAAACGCGCTGGAAGTCAATGTGCAATACCAATGGTTTAAATGGGTGCATTTGGTAATCACGTAACAACACTTTTTGTGCGGCTCCGCCGATTTCCAAATCTAGAATGGATGAGTGAAATGCTTCCTTGCGGAGAGCATGAAACAGTGCGTTATGGTCTAACTCGATAACAGCAACTGGATCTTTACCACCGTAAACGATTCCCGGAGTTTTTCCGGAATTGCGCAGACGGCGGCTCGCACCCGTTCCCTGTACGCTTCTTTCAAAGGCTACTACTTTCATAATAAATTCCCTAGTTAAGGTTAATTTCCGTTCGCGACCAAACAGAAAAGCCTTCGATTATATCGTGGGAAGAGGTATTTTTGCCTAAAAATACTCAAAAAACGCCTGAGAAGTTCCAAAAACGGGGTAAAACGGGGTTTTTGCCTTATTCCGCAAACATCGACATCACGGAGTCGCCTTTGCTAATGCGAGAAAGGGTCTCTGCTAGTAAGGGGGCTACGGTCAACTGACGAATTTTGCTCACTTTGAGAGCTTCTGCAGTCAATGGGATGGTGTCGGTAACGACGAGTTCATCCAGTTCTGAAGCGGCGATACGAGCTACTGCACCGCCAGAGAGAACGGCGTGGGTACAGTAAGCGGTTACGCCCTTGGCGCCACGCTCTTTGAGTGCTTCAGCAGCCTTACAGAGAGTTCCGCCGGTATCAATGATGTCATCCATGATGACGCAATGGCGGCCTTCTACTTCACCAATCAAATGCATCACTTCTGAAACATTGGCTTTCGGGCGACGTTTATCAATAATCGCTAGATCTGTACCTAGCTGTTTTGCCATTGCACGGGCACGAACTACACCACCAATGTCGGGTGAGACGATGATGAGATCTTTTTGGGTCTTCTGAGCCTCTAGGTCAGCCAAGAGCACTGGTGAGGCGTAAATGTTATCTACTGGAATATCAAAGAAACCTTGAATTTGATCGGCGTGGAGGTCCATCGTCAGTACGCGCTCAATGCCTGCAACCGACTGGAGCATATTGGCCACAATGCGCGCAGAGATTGCAACTCGAGCAGAACGTGGACGGCGATCTTGACGGGCATATCCAAAATAGGGAATAACTGCAGTGATGCGACCAGCAGATGCGCGCTTAAGTGCATCGATCATGATCATGAGTTCCATCAAGCTGTCGTTAGTAGGCGCACAAGTTGATTGAATCACTACAACATTCTTGCCACGGACATTTTCTTGAATTTCTACTTGAATCTCGCCATCAGAGAAGCGACCTACAAACGCTTTGCCCATTGGGAGATGAAGTTCTTTAGCGACAGCCTCTGCCAAAATGGGATTTGCATTGCCTGTAAATAGCGTCAGTAAATCTGAGTGGGTAGAGGCAGTCATAGAATCAGGCTTTATCGGGTCAAAAGGTTGTCTTTAACGTTTCTACAGTATTTGGCAGGGGAAGAAGGATTCGAACCTTCGCATGCTGGAATCAAAATCCAGTGCCTTAACCAGCTTGGCGATTCCCCTACAGGTCAATCTGAAGAAATCAAATTGTAAGCGGGATTCTTATTTAACCCACTAACAACTCGTCCCACCCATCCTTTTGGAAGATTTTGTAAAAGATTATCCAGTTTTGCGAAATCCGTCTTGGGATCCAAGAGGGTAAAAACGCTGCTTCCAGAACCAGACATACGGGGCTCTGAGCCAGGTACTGCCTGGGTAATCCAATCCAAAGCTTGCTTCACTTCAGGACAAATCCGCATCGCTACCGCCTCACAATCGTTCGATAAATTCGACCATGGCGATGCAAGAAAACCATCAATTGTAATCGGGGCGTGGTTTCGGGTCAATTCAGGGCCTAGAAAAATGCTAGCTGTGGCAATTCCCTGTTTGGGGAAAATGACCAAGAAGTCACGATTTTCCAGGGTAATTTCTTGAATTTTTTCGCCAATTCCCTCCACAAAAGCGTTGTGGCCCCAGATGAAAAAAGGCACATCTGCACCCAGCTGAAGGCCTAAATTGGCCAAAGTTTCTTTCTCGAGCCCAAGGTTCCAGAGGGTATTGAGTCCAATGAGGGTGCTTGCAGCATCAGAAGAGCCGCCACCCAATCCTGCTCCAATCGGAATTTCTTTGGTGAGATCAATTTCTACGCCACCTTCAAAGCAAGAAAATTCTTTTAATAATTTTGCAGCCTTAACTACTAAATCATTTTCTGGAGGAACGTTGCTTATCGGGTTAATGCGGCGTACTGCATTTTCTGGAATGCTCTTTAGGCTAACTATGTCACACCAATCAATCAATTGGAAAACGGATTGGAGTAAATGGTAGCCGTCGGTACGGCGACCAATAATATGAAGAAAAAGATTTAGCTTGGCTGGTGCGGGTAGCACCAAATGATGTTTACTCATTCGGGTTATCAAATACCAGTCGAATATCAATTGACCCAATATTAGAACTGCGAGTCATGCTGAGTTTTTCCAGGCGATTCTGTTTGCTCCAGGTATAAACCAAGTCCCACCCATCTTGATTAATTTTACTGACTTGCCCTTTAGCATTTCTTTCAATGCTTGCTTCACTGCCAGGTCTGACTTCACCCCTTAGCCAGCTTGACAATCCGCGCGCAGGGAGTGGTAGTCCCAAGGTATTTTGAACTAAGGTGTCTGCGTCAATGGCGGTGACCACTTGACCATCACGTTCAAGAGTTGCTTCACCGGGAGTAATCGTAATTTTTGCAATCGATCCACCCATTGGGTTACGAATCTCCAGAATATCTTTAAGCTCATCCTGTGTCAGAGTAAATCCGCCTGAGCCACCCTGATTTTGGCTTTCAGTAATACCAACGACTTTCACAGCAAAGCGCCCGTCCCATGAGCCTTTGGAGTTTGGCTCTGGGTATGACCAGTCAGGCTTTAAACGTTTTAAAGTTTCTTTTAGAGTGGGATTGTTTGCATCAATTTTTTGACCTTGTCGCCATATTTCTTCGGCTTCAGGACGACGATTCATTGCCCAGAGAACTTCACCTGTATGGGCTGCAATATCAGCCTCAGGCTTCATAGCGAATGCTTGCTGGAGTTGTTCTAAGGCAAGTGCATTTTTGCCAAGGCGAAAGTTCACCCAACCCAAGCTATCCAAAATGAAGCTGTCTTTTGGTGATAGCTGGTGTGCTTTGCTAATTAGTGCAAACGCCTCGGGTAACTTGGTATTGCGGTCTGCTAATGAATAGCCCAAGGCATTTAATGTGTTTGCATCATTAGGATATTTACGCAAAATTTCACGCAAGGTTTTTTCCATAACATCGATGTGACCTGCTTTTTCTGCAGACATCGCATAGGTATAGAGTAGACCAGGATCTTTTAGTGAGATTCTGACGGTGGATGCAATTTCGTAGAAGGCCCTCAATGCTTCTGATTCATCTTTTGCTTTTGCAAGGAGGGCTTGCAATTGCAATAAAGTTTTTTCTTGTTGTGCCGGGGTTTCTTGCTTTAAAAGTGCTATCGCTGGCTTGATAGCATCTGACCAGCGATTGCCCAAGATCAGTAAGGTAACAAAGACTTCTTTAGGTTTGGTTTCGGAAGCTGGAGAAAGTTCATCCCAAGTCTTTGCTGCTTGGAGGGCCAGCTCAGGTGAATTTCCAATAATGGCAATTTCCATCGCTCTTTGGGCAAGGCGCGGATCTTTGTATTGACGAGCCATTTCCAGATAGGTGTTGTAGGCTAAACCAGCCTCACCTCGTTGCAGAGCGATTTCAGAGGCAAGCACTTCAAATATAGCTTCCCCGCTATCTGAGCCTTTTGTCTGGGCTAAAGCTGAGCTAGCAAGAACAAGGCCGCTCGATAAAGAGGCAAGTAATAGACCTCGAATCAGGAATTTTTGTAGGAATTGGCTCATCAGCACATTCTAATCCGCGAATCTACAATCCCTGTATGCCAGAACTTCCAGAAGTAGAAGTCACCCGTTTAGGAATTACCCCTCATCTTGAAGGGCGTAAGGTCAGCGTCGTCAAAGTGCTTGATGGGCGCTTGCGTTGGCCGGTGCCCAGCAATTTACCCAAGATTTTGCCTGGACAAACAGTCCAATCAATTGCCCGACGTGGTAAATACTTGCTTCTTGAAATGGATACTGGACATTTACTCATCCATTTGGGCATGACCGGAACTTTGCGGGTCTTACCGAGTGCAGAGCCCTTGAAGACCCATGATCGAGTGACGCTAGAGTTTGGCAAATTGAGTCTGCGTTTGCATGACCCCAGAAAATTTGGTGCAGTGTTATGGCATCCCAGAACAAAAGGCCCAATTGAAAAGAATACCCTTTTGCAAAAATTGGGAGTCGAACCTTTTTCTGCAGAATTCGCAGGCGAGCTTGGCGCCCAAGTGCTGTATCAGAGTTCTCGAAAGCGTACTGTTGCAGTTAAGCAATTTCTATTGGCTGGACAAGCAGTTGTTGGTGTTGGCAACATCTATTGTTCGGAAAGTTTATTTGATGCAGGCATTCATCCTGCAAAACCTGCGGGTAAATTGACGCGCCCCCAATGTGTACGACTGGCTAATGCAGTGCGATCAATTCTAAAAAAAGCCATTGCTGCAGGGGGTAGTAGTTTGAAAGATTTTGTGAACAGTGACGGAGACCCTGGACATTTCATGGTGCAAACCAAAGTCTATGATCGCAAGGGATTGCCTTGCAAAGTTTGCAAAACCCCCATTTCACAAATTGTCCAAGGGCAACGCTCCACCTATTTCTGTCCCCAATGTCAAAAGCGCTAAGCGATACTTTTGCTGCTCGGCTGATTGCCTGGCACGGCCATAGCGGTCGCTCTGGTTTACCTTGGCAAGGGAACCGAGATCCCTATGCAGTATGGGTTTCAGAGATCATGCTCCAGCAAACGCAAGTTACAACCGTACTAGAGCGCTATCCCCGATTTATGAAGCGTTTTCCCACCGTCAAAAAATTGGCTGCTGCGGATATTGATGAAGTATTGGCGGAGTGGGCCGGTTTAGGTTATTACTCGCGGGCCAGAAATTTGCATACTTGTGCACAACAAGTGATGCAAGAATTTTCTGGAAAATTTCCAAGTGATCCTGCCCTACTTGAGCAGTTAAAGGGTATTGGTCGATCGACTGCGGGTGCGATTGCAGCATTTGCTTTTCATGAACGAGCGCCGATTCTTGATGCCAACGTCAAAAGAATTTTGGCAAGATTGTTTGCTGTTGAGGGCTCAATTCAGAATAAGGTGGTGAATGACCGCCTATGGCAATTGGCAACAGCGTTATTACCTAATGATCCACAAGATATGCCGGTGTATACACAGGCCTTGATGGATTTTGGCGCTACTTGGTGTACCGCACGCAAACCAGTTTGTTTAGGCTCCGAAAGAAAATGCCCTTTTGAAAAAGCTTGCCAAGCAAATCTTAGTGATCAAGTACTTGCCTTGCCTCAGAAGGTTGTCAAAGCTAAATCTCCTGAATTCGATTGCGACATGGTATTGATTCGGTCTGGGAATTCGGTGCTATTGCAAAAACGTCCAAGTAAAGCAATCTGGGGCGGGCTATGGTGTTTGCCAGAGTCTGCTTGGAGACCTAAGGCTGCTCAGGCTTTAAGGGCTCCCCCAGCATTAGAGCAACTGCTAGCAGCAACTTTGCCACAAGAGAAGGTGGGGCGATTACTGAAGTCGTGTCAACAGCTATTTCAGGGCGAGCAAATCAAACATGTATTTACGCACCGTCGTTTATGGATGCAAATTTGGGAGTTGGATTTTATAAAACCACTGGAATTTTCAAATCCAGATGTGCAGTGGGTCGCGCTAAATCAACTGGGTCGCTATGGATTGCCGCAACCAATTAAGATTTTGCTACAGGGATTGAGTCAAGCTCGCGATGGCGATCTAAAAAATTAAGCTGTAGATCAGCTAAATCTTTTTGTGCACGGAAGTGTTCGCTAATCCGATTGACTAAGTAGACGGAGCGATGTTGGCCACCAGTACAGCCAATAGCAACTGTCAAGTAGCTGCGGCCATCAGCAATATAGTGAGGTAACCATTTATCAATAAATTGAATAATGTCATTTTCCATGCTGATGACTGCAGGAATTTTTTCAAGAAATTCTTTAACGGGCTTATCGTTGCCAGTTAAGGGCCTGAGGTCTTTATCGTAATGGGGGTTGGGGAGACAGCGCGCATCAAATACTAAGTCAGCATCACTAGGAACCCCCTTTTTGAATCCGAAAGATTCAAAGATGATTGAAAGGCCAAGAGGTTTATCTTTAAGAAGATCACCAATCCAGGAGCGTAATGCGTGTGCAGGGAGATTGCTTGTATCAATCGTATGCGCTTGTGGGCGCAGGGGCTCCAGCAAATTACGTTCTTTATCGATTGCTTCAATTAAGGTAACGGACTCAGATTGAGTGGTATTGCCTGATAAAGGGTGACGCCTGCGCGTTTCAGAAAAGCGCTGAACTAAAGCATCGGTATTGGCGTTTAAGAAAACTACACGAACTTGATGATTGCGCCTTAAATTTTCAAGAATTGATGGAAGATCAGCAATCGACTGGCCACGACGGGCATCAATGGCGACTGCAATGCGTTCACTATTTTCTTTTTCTAGGGTGCTGATGAGGCTTTCTAGTAGAGATACGGGTAGATTGTCTACACAGTCATATCCTGCATCCTCAAATGCTCTCAAGGCAACTGATTTACCCGAGCCAGAGATTCCGGTAATCAGATTAATTTGCATGGCTTAGAGGAGTCGACCTTGGGATTTGACAGAGTCAGCCTCTGCATTCATTTGCTGACGTTGACGCTCTATAAATTCTTTTAGGGTATCAATACCGCGCAATTGCAAAATCGTATTACGAACAGCTGCTTCAACTAGAACAGCTAAGTTGCGACCAGCCGCCACTTGAATTTTCACGGTGCGAATGGGTACACCTAAGACATCAATATGTTGAGCTTCAAGAGGCAGTCTTTCAAACTCTCCATCCGTCCTGCGAACCAGTTGAACAATTAAACGGAGCTTCAGTTTGCGACGCACTGCAGTTTCACCAAAGATAGTGCGAATATCTAATAGCCCTAGGCCACGTACTTCGAGCAGATTGCGCAAAATTACAGGGCAGCGGCCTTCAATATAGTCTGGACCAAGACGGGCAAAATCTACCGCATCATCTGCTACTAAACCATGGCCGCGAGAAATCAATTCAAGACCCAGCTCGCTCTTACCCAAGCCAGAGTCCCCGGTAAGCAAGACTCCCAAACCTAAGATATCCATAAATACCCCATGCATTGTGATTTGGGGTGCGCCAATTTTGGTCAGGTAGATACGCAGATGATCAATCACTTCTGCTGCGGAGATCGACGTTGTAAATAAGGGAGTAGAAGAGCGCTGGCAAAAAAGCTGAAGGTCTGGATCTGCAGTTTTACCATCCGCCACAATGACGCAGGGTGGCGTTTTTGAAATCAAATTGGCAATTTGTTCTTGTCTTTGTTTTGGTTCTAGTGCCGCGTGGTAATCCACCTCTTGCTCACCAAAAATTTGTATGCGACTCGGGTGAATGAGGTTTAAGTGGCCAACCAAATCTGAACTGGCTGCAGCTGCTTTTACTGCTTCTGTTGGAAAGGTGCGGTCAGCCCCTTCTAATCCACCAATCCAAGAAAATTTGAGATCGGCTACGTTGTCATCAAAAATCTGCTGAGCAGTTACTCCCTCTAGGAGTAAGGGCTGTGTCATTTTGCTGCACCCCAGTGCTGTAGTTTTTCACATACCTTTGCAGGATCCGTAGCAGTGGATAGAAATTCACGCGTGTCGGCATCTGACAATAACTGAGCAATTGAAGACAAAATTTCTAAATGTTGTTGAGTCGCTTTTTCTGGAACTAACAAAAAGATCAAAATGGAGACGGGCTGACCATCTGGAGCGGCAAAATCAATGGGGTCTTTTAGTCTCATGAAAGCAGCGCTTGGCTGCTTTAAACCTTTGACACGCCCATGAGGAATGGCTACGCCAGCTCCGAGAGCGGTAGAGCCTAAATCTTCACGAGCATTGAGGAATTCAACGACAGCATTTGCATCGATACCTACTTGTTTGGCAAAGAGGTTCCCAGCTGCTGCAAATGCATCAGATCTGCTTTTGGCAGGATTCTCTAATGCAATGCAGTCAGGGGTAAAAAGATTGGTCAGGGCATTCATTGCAATTGATTATAGGTGTCCTGACGACAAGACTTACTCAAATCGCTTTTCGTGATGGTGGTCCTGGATCTTTTCCTTGTGCTTAACCACTTGCCGTTCCAACTTATCGACCACGGCATCCATCGCGTGGTAAAGGTCGGCATTGTGAGCTTCAGCAAACAATTCCTTGCCTTTGAGGTGAATGGTGATCTCGGCGCTCTGACGTAGATCCTTCTCTTTGGCGTTATCCACAACCAGAAAGGCGGAGGCATCAATTACATGGTCAAAGTGCTTGCGAATTTTGGCCATCCCAGCTTCAAGATGTGTGCGCATGGCTGGTGTTACTTCTACATGGCGGCTATTAATCTTTAAATTCATTAGCATCTCCTCGGATATACGCGTGCGCATGCTCATGCATGGGGTGCGCAGCAAGCCCCTGAAATGATTTGAGCAGTATTTTGGGAAAGGAACATCATGAACCTCCAGCGTATCAGCGAATTTGCCGAAATCCAAGAGGGAAAACGATTTTTATTCAATAAAACGGCCAGAAAGACCGTCCAGATTACATCCGGAAGTTTTCGCCCAAATAAACCCTACGGACAGCATCATTTTGGATGATTTGATCGGGCTTACCTTCAGCAAGAACGCTACCCTCGCTAATAATGTAAGCGTGGTCACAAATACCCAAGGTTTCCCGTACGTTATGGTCAGTAATCAGAACGCCAATTTGGCGATCGCGTAGGAAGCGCACAATCCGCTGAATTTCCCCAACAGCAATAGGGTCAACACCGGCAAATGGTTCATCCAACAAGATAAATTTGGGTTGAGATGCCAGTGCTCTTGCGATTTCAACGCGACGACGCTCACCGCCCGATAGTGATAGGGCGGGATTGTTGCGCAGATGACTGATTTGAAGTTCACCCAGAAGCTCATCGAGACGATTGGCAATTTCAGCTTTGGTCAGAGGTTTGCCGCCTTGAACTTGAAGCTCTAGAACAGCCTGAATATTCTCCGCAACATTCAGCTTTCTAAATACTGAAGCTTCCTGTGGAAGATAAGACAGACCCATACGAGCGCGCTCGTGGATTGGTAGGTGGGTAATATCTGCGCCATCCAGAACAATATTGCCGCCGTCCAAAGGGACTAAGCCAACGATCATGTAGAACGAAGTTGTTTTGCCAGCACCATTAGGCCCAAGAAGTCCTACTACTTCTCCGCATTTCACCTCGATAGAGACATCTCGTACAACGGTTCTAGAGCCGTAGCGCTTTTGTAAGTGATGCGCGCTAAGGGTTGCAGTGTGATTGGTCTGAGCTAAATCCGTTGTCATTTCTCTAGTGTGGCTTTTCGTCTTGGTGAAAGGATTGCTCTTGCCAAAGGCAGATCATCCGGCTTTGCGTCCTGAGGAGGGGTAACCCGATAGTACTGCTTTACATCGTCATACTCAATTTTCCAGCCACGTAACTGGTCGAGCATTTGCACATTGAGGAGGCGCTTTAAATTAGCATCACCAGTAAGTGTCAGGATCTCAGTTTTGGCGTTATAAGCAACTTGATTGGCTGTGCCCTGCATGAATTCATCCTCAGGTCCTTCACGTCGCTGGCGAAAGCTAGCAATGGTGTTTTGCGAGCCCTTCACATCAACAAATTCATATCCTTCTGGGTCAACCTGTATGTGACCATCTTCTCCGGTGACAACGATGGTTCCTTTAATGAGCAAGATTTGACCATTTAGGTCATAGACCTGTTGAACATCGTTTACCGATACTTTTTCAGCTTCGAGAATCAAAGGTTTATCTCGATCCGCTTTTTCCGCACAGGTATATCCACTGATACTCAGCCCGAAAAGCAAGGCAATGAAAAATGCACTGGTGGAGCGAGAATGTACCTTCATTGTTGTGGACTTCCTCGCGGTGCGCGCTCAATACGTCCTTTTACTTGACCCAAGAGCGTCATGCTTTGTTCAACATTATGAAAAATGCCACCTTCGGTGGAGTGCATGATTGACATGCCTTGTTCAAGCGTAATGGGTCTATCTGATTCAATGATGTCATCATTAATCAGTACCTTGAAATAACTGGAAGTTGCCAGCATGCGAAGGGTAGCCGGTTCGGTAGCGGTGGCAGCCTGCGCGGGCCGGAAGATACTGGCATTGTCAATTAAGTCGAGAATGGTGAGATCACCATCAAGGTGGCCGGTATCAGATTTGACCGTTACCGGGGCCTTATCGGGCTGGAACAAGCGCATGCGGGGCGTCGCAATATCAATCGAAGCATCATCATCATAGTGCGTGACTTTATTACCCAAGATTCGATACTTGGTATTGCCAAGTTCATTGAGGGCTGAAAGCGTACCATTGTTGATGGTGTAATCCGGCTCATGAAGTCTGACGCGCTCAAGTGGAGATTTTTCATGTGGTGTATTTTTTTGGACTAGCCAAAAAGTCAGCAGTGTTAGTACACCCATTAACAGCAATGGCATGAGGCGCAACAGTGTGCGACCAATGCTTTGCTTAATATGTTGAGAGCTTAATTGCATTGCTTAACTACTGGCCTTGCTGAGCAATTCCTCATAGCGGTTTTGCGCTTTCAAAATCAGATCGCACACTTCTCGCACAGCGCTATTGCCACCAGTTCGCGAGGTGACAAAATGCGCCATCTCTTTAACGGCATCATGGGCTTGGGCAGGGCAAATTCTGAAACCCGCATTTTTCATCATCGCTAAATCTGGCCAGTCATCACCCATTACCGCACAATCAGCAGCGCTTAATTGCAAGCCTTTGAGTATCTGATCTAGAGCGACTGCTTTATTTGCAACGCCCATGTGAACCTGTTTAATTCCCAGTTCTTCGCAGCGGGCTAAAACCATTTTTGAGTTGCGACCAGTGATGATCGCGGTGGGAATGCCACACTGCTCTAATAATTTAATACCTAGACCATCTTGAATATCAAACGCTTTTAGCGATTCTTTACCATCTGCACCAATCCATACTTGCCCATTGGTTAAAACACCATCAACATCTAAGACTAGAAGCTTGACAGCGCCCGCGCGCTCCCATGCTTGGGGATACTGTGCAAGAGGATTGGTATTGTGGGTGTTAAACGCGCTGGGCATAAAGTTTAATAGGATGAATGACTAAATCACTTTTGCAGCAAATAAATCATGCAAATTGAGTGCGCCTAGTAGTTGACCATTGATGTCGGTAACCACAAGATGATTAATGCGGTGTTTTTCCATCATCTCAATGGCTTCTTCGGCAAGCAGTTCTGGCGGAATCGTCCGTGGTGCTGGCGTCGTTGCGCTTTTTAGTGTGATGCCATCTAGGTTGGTATTTTTTTCCAATAAACGACGTAAATCACCATCGGTCAAAATACCAAATACTTTTTTGTTGCTATCTAAGGTGACCACCATACCCATGCGTTTAGAGGTCATTTCTAGAAGAGCTTCCTGTAAGGATGCATCAATGGAAATCTTTGGTGTGTCATCAAAGCTGCGCATCACTTCACTGACGTGACTGAGTTGCTTGCGACCTAGTCTGCCACCTGGATGTGAGCGAATAAAATCCTCTGCTTCAAAACCTCTGGCATCTAAAAGTGCAACAGCTAAAGCATCGCCCATGGCGAGCGCAGCAGTAGTGCTAGTGGTTGGCGCAAGATTGAGTGGGCACGCTTCTTTTTCAACGCTAGTATCTAAATGCGCATCTGCCAATTTAGCGAGTGAGGAGTTCGGCGCACCAGTCAGTGCAATCAGTTTTGCACCAGTGCGTTTCACGATGGGAACGATAGTTAGCAATTCTTCGGTTTCACCGGAATTGGATAGGGCAACAAAAACGTCGTCCCTAGTCACCATGCCTAAATCACCATGGCTGGCTTCCGCTGGGTGAACAAAAAAAGCGGGTGAACCAGTTGAGGCAAAGGTGGCGGCAATTTTGCGCGCAATGTGGCCCGATTTGCCGATGCCGGAAACGACGATTCTGCCTTTGCAGCCATGTAATAGATCAACAGCGAGCACTAGGGCATCAGCATTGGCCCCTTCAAGGCGATCGCGCATGGTTTGCAGTGCAGCAGCCTCGATTGTGAGGGTGTCGCGCGCAAGCTTTAGGGTACGTTCACGAGTCTTAGCTATCATCGAGTAAGTATATGCCGTCAGTCCTTCAGTTAACTCTCATTCTCTTGGCCTCTGGTGTGGCCGGAGTGCTTATTTTCCGCTATTTTGGCTTACCCCCCATTTTGGGGTATTTGGCCATTGGGGTTCTGATTGGCCCCAATGCTCTGGGTATCGCCAATGATTCAGCTACCGTCAAGTATTTGGCGGAGTTTGGCGTAGTTTTCCTAATGTTTTCCATTGGCCTGGAATTTAACCTCCATAAGTTACGGGCAATGCGCAAGATCGTATTTGGTCTGGGTGGCAGCCAGGTCATTTTGACAATGCTCTTGGCCGTTCCAGCCAGCCTTTTGATGAACTGGATTTACCCCATTTCTTGGCAGGCTGCGATTGCCCTTGGCGGTGCTTTAGCGATGTCTTCCACCGCGATTGTGACGAAGCTGATTTCGGATCGCTCCGAGCTTGAGGCAGAGCATGGGCGAAATGTTGTAGGTATCTTACTATTCCAAGATTTGGCAGTCGTGTTCTTATTGATCTTGCTGCCTTCCTTAGGAAAAAATCCTAAGGATCTATTTTTTGCTCTGACAACAGCCTCTATCAAGATCACGGTTGCATTGACCTTGATTTTCTTTATTGGTCAGACACTCATGAGTCGCTGGTTCAGATTGGTTGCCAAGTTACGTTCGCAAGAGTTATTCATGCTCAATCTCTTGCTGATTGTTTTGGGTATGGCCGGCCTTACAGAGCACTTTGGCCTATCTCTAGCCTTAGGCGCATTTCTCGCCGGCATGTTGATTTCAGAGACGCCATACCGACATCAAGTGGAAGAGGACGTTAAACCATTTCGCGATGTTTTATTGGGATTATTTTTTATTACTATCGGGATGCTCCTGGATTTCAGGGTGATCCAGGAGCAGTGGCTATTGGTATTGGCGCTCTTGGTGGGCCCACTCTTATTTAAATTCGGCTTAATCACTTTGTTATCCAGAGTGTTTGGATCAAGTCCTGGCATCTCCATTAGAACTGGGCTATGTTTAGCACAAGCTGGTGAGTTTGGATTTGTTTTGCTGACTCAAATTGATGGTTTGGATTTGATTGATCCCACATTGAGTCAGGCGGTTCTTGCTGCAATGCTGCTCTCCATGTTTTGCGCACCATTCTTGGTTGAAAACAGCGACCGCATTGCGATGCGCTTTTCCAGTAATGAGTGGTTATTACAGTCACTCGCATTAACGCGTGTAGCTGCCAAGAGTGTGCGGAATGAAAATCACGTCGTTATTTGCGGCTTTGGACGTTCTGGTCAAAGTTTGGCAAGGATGCTTGATCAAGAAAAAATTCCTTATATCGCTTTAGACCTAGATCCAAATCGCGTAAAAGAGGCGGCTGCTGCTGGCGATAACGTGGTCTATGGGGATGCGAGTCGTGAGAACTATTTAATGGCTGCTGGACTATCACGGGCTAAGGCCGTAGTGATTACCTATGCCGATAGTGCAGCAAGTATGCGCGTGCTGCGCCAGGTTGAGCATTTGCGTCCCGGGATGACGGTACTTGTTCGTACTAGAGACGACTCTGACATCGCCAAGCTGCAAGCTGCAGGTGCTACAGAAGTTGTTCCAGAATTGATTGAAGGCAGCCTCATGATGGCATCCCATGTCCTACTTATCATGGGCGTACCAATGCGCAAGGTAGTTCGCAGAATTACGACGGCCCGTGAGGAGCGCTATAGCTTATTAAGGGGCTATTTCCGGGGTTCAGCAGATGATGACTTTGGGTCGAATGAGTCTTGGCGTTTGCATTCAGTTACTTTGCTTCCGCATTCACAGGCAGTTGGGAAAACTTTAGATCAACTTGATCTCGAAAATGAAGGTATCAGCGTTCAAGCTGTGCGTCGCAAAGAGACAAACTCAGACTATGTGAAATTGCCTCTGAGTCCAGAACTTGAGCTGCGCGCAAATGACATTTTAGTAATCTCAGGAAATTCGGAGGCAATTGACTTGGCTGAAGCTAAATTGCTCTGAGATTAATGGGTTGCTTTTGCCTTCTCGCTCACTTTTTTCTTAACCACAACAGGCTTAGCAGCTTTAGGCTTAAGTAATGGCGCCAAGTAGTGGCCAGTAAAGCTCGCTGGATTTTTGGCAACCTCTTCCGGAGTGCCTGTGGCAATAATTTGACCGCCGCCTGCGCCACCCTTGGGTCCTAAATCAATAATCCAATCCGCAGTCTTAATCACATCCAGGTTGTGCTCAATGATGACGATGGTATTGCCTTGTTTCTTCAGAGTTTGGATTACTGTGAGCAAAAGTTGAATGTCATGGAAATGCAAGCCTGTTGTTGGCTCATCCAAGATGTAAAGCGTTCTGCCAGTATCTCTTTTAGAAAGTTCAAGAGATAACTTCACGCGCTGCGCTTCACCGCCAGATAAGGTAGTGGCGCTTTGTCCAAGCTTTACATAACCGAGGCCAACATCAAGCAGTGTTTTGAGCTTGCGCTTTACAACCGGTACTGCTTCAAAAAATTCATGGGCTTGCTCAATAGTCATTGAGAGCACTTCATGAATATTTTTACCTTTGTACCGAATATCTAAAGTTTCCCGGTTGTAACGCTTGCCATGACAAACGTCACAAGGAACGTATACGTCAGGCAAGAAGTGCATTTCCACCTTCAGAACGCCATCACCTTCACAGGCATCGCAACGACCACCTTTGACGTTAAAGGAGAAGCGCCCAGCTTCATAGCCACGCTCACGTGCCGCTGGGACACCCGCAAATAGTTCACGAATTGGGGTAAACAAGCCGGTATACGTTGCCGGATTAGAACGTGGTGTTCTGCCAATCGGTGATTGGTCAACACTAATCACTTTGTCAAAATGCTCTAAACCTTTCATTGCATCGTGTGCTGCAGGTTCTGCATTAGAGCCATAGAGATGTTGGGCTACAGCATGGTGCAAGGTGTCGTTAATTAGAGTGGATTTTCCTGAGCCTGAAACGCCTGTGACACAAGTCAGCAGTCCTACGGGAATCTGGGCATGCACTGATTGCAAGTTGTTACCACGAGCTCCAATGATTTCAAGAAAGCGATCATTTACCGGAATACGTTTTTCTGGAACGGCAATGGCTTCGCGACCTGAGAGATAAGCGCCAGTCAGAGAGTTCGGATTGGCCTCGACTTCCTCAGGGGTCCCCTGAGCAACAATCTCGCCACCATGAACGCCGGCGCCAGGGCCAATATCGATTACCCAGTCAGAAGCACGAATCATGTCCTCATCGTGCTCAACCACTAAAACACTATTTCCTAAATCACGCAGATGTTTCAAGGTGCCGATGAGGCGATCGTTATCACGTTGATGTAGACCAATCGATGGTTCATCCAATACATACATTACGCCAGTCAAGCCGGAGCCAATCTGGCTGGCTAAGCGAATACGCTGGGCTTCACCACCGGAGAGGGTGTCAGCACTACGCTCCAGAGAAAGGTAGTCTAGGCCAACATCATTTAAGAAACGCAAGCGTGCGCTGATCTCATTCACAATCTTGTCGGCGATTTCACGTTTGGCACCTTTGAGTTCAAGCGCCTCAAAATATTCTTTTGCATCTTTCAGCGGTAAGGCGCTGATCTCATAAATGGCGCGGGATTGTTTCTTTTCGCCTACTTTGACAAAGCGTGCCTCTTTGCGCAAACGACTACCATTGCACTCAGGGCAAATTTGAATATTTTGGTAACGGGCTAATTCTTCACGCACTGTGACAGAGTCAGTTTCGCGATAGCGGCGCTCAAAGTTCGCAACGATGCCTTCAAAAGCATGTTCACGAATACTATTTTTGCCACGCTCATTGATGTATTCAAACGGAATCGTGACATCGCCTGATCCCAATAGGATGAGATCTTGTTGTTTCTTGGAGAGAGTTTCAAATGGCTTCTCAACATCGAAGCCACCATGCTTTGCCAGGGTCTGCAATAGCTTGAAGTAGAACTGATTACGTCGGTCCCAGCCTTTAATTGCTCCTGAAGCAAGGGAGAGGTCTGGATGCGCCACGATGCGCTTGGGGTCAAAGAAAGACTGATGACCTAAGCCATCGCATGAGGGGCAAGCACCCATCGGATTATTAAATGAGAAGAGGCGTGGCTCTAACTCTTGAAGTGAGTAGGAGCAAACCGGACAAGCAAACTTGCTCGAGAAAATCATTTCTTTGCCGGTATCCATATCAACGATCATGGCTTTACCGTCAGCGAGACGAAGTGCTGTTTCAAAAGATTCCGCAAGACGTTGCTGAATATCGGGACGCACTTTAATGCGATCGACTACGACTTCAATGGAGTGTTTATCGTTTTTCTTCAGGGTTGGAAGTTGATCAACTTCAAAGATTTCTGCTTTGGCAGCATTAGCTGTGCCGCCACCAGAGCGCACCCGAAAGCGCACAAAGCCTTGTGCCTGTAGATCTTGGAAGAGGTCAACAAACTCACCTTTACGCTCACTGACTACTGGAGCCAGAATCATCAACTTTGTATCTTCAGGCATCGACAGTACGGTATCGACCATTTGTGAAACGCTTTGCGCCTCGAGTGGCAGATCATGGTCGGGACAATGTGGAGTGCCTGCACGTGCAAAGAGCAAACGCAAGTAATCGTGGATTTCAGTAACGGTACCCACAGTTGAGCGCGGGTTGTGACTGGTCGCTTTTTGTTCAATGGAGATCGCTGGTGAAAGCCCTTCAATCGTATCAACGTCCGGCTTTTCCATTAACTGCAAGAATTGACGAGCGTATGCAGAAAGCGATTCCACATAACGACGTTGACCTTCAGCATAAAGTGTGTCGAAAGCCAAGGAGCTTTTGCCAGAACCAGATAAACCAGTGAGAACGACAAGTTTCTCTCTAGGGATGTCTAGATTGATGTTTTTGAGGTTGTGGGTGCGGGCACCGCGGATCTTAATTTCGTTATTCATGATTTTTTTGCTTAACTTGTTAATATAGCTCTTTCCCATGAATCCTTCTGAACTCCGCTCCACTCTGGCCTTAGCAGGCATCTTTGGCCTCCGTATGCTGGGCCTATTTCTGCTATTACCCGTATTTAGCATCCATGCTCGGGGCTTACCGGGTGGGGAGCATGCCCTCTGGGTCGGTTTGACCCTGGGGATCTTTAATATTGTTCAGGCCTGTTTCTATATCCCCTTAGGGCGTTTATCGGATCGAATTGGGCGCAAACCGGTTGTTTTATGGGGCCTTTCCTTATTTGTAGCGGGAGCATTGATTTGCGCAGCCAAAGATGACCTCCTCTGGATAGCTATTGGGCGTGGGGTGATGGGTGCTGGTGCAGTATCGGCCGCTATTTCGGCCTGGGTAGCTGATTTAACCAGAGAGCAGGTACGAACTCGAGCCATGGCTCTGGTAGGCGGCAGTATCGCCTTGTCTTTTGCCTTATCCCTGGTGATCGCAGCACCAATTTATCGGGCAATTAGCCTCAGTGGAATTTTTATTGTTCTGGCAGTACTGGGTGTGATCGCCATGTTTGTAAGCTACTACGTTTTACCATCGAGTAAGCCGGAAGCAAAAGTTCAACAAGCCTCATTGAAAGAAGTTTTCTTTCGTCCAGAGTTAATGCGTTTGAACTTGGGTGTCTTCGTACTGCACGCTACTCAAGTAGCCATGTTCTTAGTGGTACCACGTTTATTGGTGCAAGCCGGCTTGCCACTTTCTTCACACTGGGAAATTTATCTGCCAGTCGTTTTGCTTTCTTTTGTATTCATGGCACCCGCAATTATTTTCGGCGAAAAGAAGCAGAAATTAAGAACAGTATTGTTGGTTGCGATTATTTTGTTATTCACTGCTGAAATAGTATTCATGCAGGCTAATTCAGTGATGGCTATTGCAGCGGCTCTACTCATTTATTTTGTAGGCTTTAATTTACTTGAAGCTTTGCAACCCTCTTTGGTGTCACGTTTTGCAAAAGAATCCAAGGGCACTGCACTGGGCGTTTACAACACCACCCAATCGATTGGCTTGTTTATGGGTGCTGCTATTGGGGGTTATTTAATGGATAGCCATGGCGATTTATCGGTCTTTGCAATGGGCGCAGCGCTCTTAGTTTGCTGGCTTATAATCGCTTGGTCGATGGGCGAAATGCCAACAAGAGCAGCAGAATCAAAGGACGTAGCCACAGAGACGTAACCGTAGCTTCATTGGTTTCATTTAAGTTTGCATCATTTTTTAGTAGTAATAACAGCAGCATTTTTCTTCGGGAGACAACATGGCTTCGGTAAATAAGGTCATCATCGTAGGTAACGTAGGACGCGATCCAGAAACGCGTTATATGCCAAGCGGCGACGCCGTTACCAATATTTCAGTAGCAACATCTGATCGCTACAAAGACAAACAAACTGGCGAAATGAAAGAAACCACAGAATGGCATCGTGTTGCATTCTTTGGCAAACTTGCAGAAATCGCTGGTCAATACCTCAAAAAAGGTTCGCAGGTTTATGTTGAAGGTCGTTTGCGTACCCGCAAGTGGACTGATGCTAGTGGCCAAGAAAAGTATTCCACTGAGATCGTTGCAGAAACAATGCAAATGCTTGGTGGCAAGCCTGTAGGCGGAAGTGGTGATGGTGGCGAAAGCTATGCACGCTCAAAGCCGGCTGAGCAGTCGGCTCCAGCCTCATCAAATGCTGCTTCACTAGGCGCAATGGATGACGATATCCCGTTCTAAGCGGCACTGACTGTAACAATAAAAACCCCTTCTAGGATTTCCTACAAGGGGTTTTTATTTATCTGGATTTAGGCAAAGTTATTGTCTTGCATGCCGAACATTATCCGGCCATGGTGAATTGTGATCGGTTCTAAATGGGTTGATATCTAGGCCACCACGCCGTGTATAGCGCGCATACACAGAGAGTTTTTCTGGTTTGCACTGACGCTTTATGTCTGTAAAGATGGTTTCAACACAGTGCTCATGAAATTCACCAAGATTTCTAAAGCCAATCAGGTAGCGCAATAAACCTTCTTCAAGAATTGGCCTGCCTTGATAGCGAATTTGCACGCTGGCCCAGTCAGGCTGGCCGGTCACTGGACAATTAGATTTGAGGAGATGTGAAACCAGACATTGCTCAATAGGACCAAAAGACGCATTCACTCCCAGTAGGCTTGGGTCTGCAGGTAAGTTTGGATCTACTTCAAGATCGAGGCGATCCATCAGGATGCCACCCATCTCTTGCATCCCCTTTTTAGCAATGGACTCCGTTGGGTTGATGCGAGTGCTGATTTTGCTGCCAGCCACCGCAGATAAATCAGCGATCAGTCTCTCTCTCACTTCATGTTCATCTTCAAAATGAGCGCTGTTGAGGCTATTAAGGTAGAGCTTGAAGGATTTAGATTCAATCATGTTGGGTGAGTCTGCTGGAATCTGAAACTCGGCTAATGCAATTTGTGGCTTACCTTTTTTGTTGAGCCAGCTGAGCTCAAAAGCATTCCAAATATCAACGCCGACAAAGGGCAATGCTTGATCTGCTTTGAGGCCAAGCTTTTTTCTATTTTCAACTCTAGGAATTGGAAATAACAAACTCGGATCATATTGATCTGGGTATTGTGTTGATTGTCCAAGCGGTAATGTTGCCATGAATTGCTTCGTCTATTTTTAGCTTTTAGGTCTATTCGATACGCCTGATACAACGTGGCCAGTCGGGGCAACAGAGGCTGCTGATTGACAATGTCCAGTCTGGTCATCAAAGAAAAAGTCTGGCTCAAACTCGCGTAAGAATTCACTCTTGGAAAGGCCACCCAAAAACATGGCTTCATCGACATCAATGCCCCATGCCATTAGCGTACGAATAGCGCGTTCATGTGCTGGTGCAGAGCGTGCAGTTACTAGGGCAGTACGAATGCGCATACCGTTTTCACTGGTGGAGCGCTGCAGTCTATGGAGGGCCTCTAGTAAGGGTTTAAAAGGACCTGGAGGCAGTGGAATATCAACCTTTTTACTCTCGTGATCGACGAAAGCTTCAAGCCCCTTTTTCTGAAAGACTTGCTCTGCTTCATCTGAAAAGAGCACTGCATCTCCGTCAAACGCAATACGGATTTCATTAGGGTGCGACTCGGCGGTTTTGCTGGACTCGGGATAGACACGTGCAGCAGGGAAGCCCGCATCAATTGTTGCTCTAACATCATCTTCATTTGCAGATAAAAAGAGGTTGGCATGTAATGAGCGCAAATAGTGATAGGGAGGCCGGCCTCTTGTAAATACGCCGCGCTCGAGATGAAGGCCATGATGCTCAGCAGAGCGGAATACCCGTAACCCACTCACGGGATCATTTCGGGAGAGGATAACAACTTCAACCCGTTGCTCACCTTCCTCGTTAAATGCGAGCAGTTTTTTAACCAATGGAAAGGCAACCCCAGTCTGAGCGGCAATACCCAAGCGCTCAAGCTGTAATTTCATATATGCACTATCGTCGGTGGATTCGAAGATGCGATTCTCTTCCTCAAAATCAAACAGGGCGCGCGAGGAGATCGCAACGACAAGTTTTCCAGTGAGTGTGTATGACATGTTTGCTAGATCTTATTTGAGGAATAAACGATAAGCTGGGTTATTACTCTCATCCCAATGGGGGTAGCCCAATTTCGCCAAGAAGGTTTGGAATTTCTTCTGTTCATTTTGGGGAACCTGAATACCGACCAAGATACGACCATAGTCAGCGCCATGATTCCGATAGTGGAATAAGCTGATATTCCAGTTAGGTGCCATGCTGGTTAAGAACTTCATGAGTGCACCCGGACGCTCTGGAAACTCAAAGCGGTAGAGCAACTCATCTTTGGCAAGGGCAGAGTGGCCACCAACCATATGACGTAAATGAGACTTTGCTAACTCATCATGTGTGAGATCGATCGTTGCAAACTTCGCTTTGCGGAAATGTTTAGCAATCGCTTCACTATCACCCGCTTTTTGTGTGCCAATACCTACAAAAATATGTGCTTCACTTTGATCGCCAATGCGATAGTTAAATTCAGTGACATTACGCTTGCCGAGTAATTCACAGAAGCGCTTAAAGGAGCCACGCTCTTCAGGAATCGTTACTGCAAATACAGCTTCACGAAACTCGCCAACGTCTGCACGCTCTGCCACAAAGCGCAGACGGCTAAAGTTCATATTGGCGCCGCACGCAACTGCCACCAAGGTTTTCTTCTTAATATGTTTTTGTTCTACGTATTTCTTCATGCCGGCAATAGCTAAGGCACCAGCAGGCTCCAGAATACTGCGAGTATCCGTAAAGACATCGTTAATAGCCGCACAGATTTCATCGGTATCAACTGTGACAATTTCGTCTACAACTTTTTTGCAGATACGAAAAGTTTCTTTGCCAACCAATTTGACGGCAGTGCCATCTGAAAATAAACCGACATCCTTCATCTCAATACGTTTGTTTGCTTTGAGTGATTGATTCATCGCATCGGAGTCCGATGCTTGAACGCCAATGACTTTAGTTTTTGGGCTGACTGCTTTGATGTATTCACCGATACCTGAAATCAAGCCACCACCACCAATTGCTACAAAAACTGCATCGATGGGTTTTTCGTATTGAGTAAAAATCTCATGAGCAATCGTGCCTTGACCAGCGATGACGTCAGGATCATCAAAAGGATGAACAAAGGTCAGCCCCCGTTTTTTGCCAAGCACTTCAGAATGTTGAAAAGCGTCACTGTATGACTCGCCGTGAAGAATGACCTCTACCCAAGACCCGCCTCGAGCCTTAACGGCATCGATTTTGACGCTAGGTGTTGTCACGGGCATCACGATGACTGCCTTGCATTTCATTTTGGCTGCAGCTAGAGCGACTCCCTGCGCATGATTGCCTGCAGAGGCGGCAATAACACCGCGTTTTAAGGCTTCTGGGGGTAAATGGGCCATCTTGTTATAGGCGCCCCGTAGTTTGAAAGAGAAAACCGGCTGGTTATCCTCCCTTTTTAGGAGTACTTGATTGCCTAAACGCTTGGTGAGTTCAGGGGCGAGCTGGAGCTCGGTCTCTCTGGCCACGTCGTAGACGCGAGCCGATAAAATTTTCTTTAAATAGTTCGTTGCCATCCAATGAGCGTACCACGGATGGCTCCTAAGCCCTTAGATTTGCAAGGGTTTATTACTTTGGACAACAACTTTCCCAGTTTCCTGCCACTATCAGGTTCGCTCAATTAAAATGCTTATTTACCAAATATGACGCTATGAATGCTCCATTAGCTTTGAACCAGTTGTTGGATGCTGAGGCGGGTTCTCCCCGTCTTCGTGAAATTCCTTACAACTACACCTCCTTTTCTGACCGAGAAATTGTGATTCGCCTGTTGGGCGAGGAGTCATGGCGCGTTTTGAATGACTTGCGGGGTGTGCGCCGGACTGGCCGTTCCGCTCGCATGTTGTTTGAAATCCTGGGAGATATCTGGGTCGTTCAGCGCAATCCTTTTTTGCAGGATGATTTGCTAGATAGCCCCCATCGTCGGAAACAATTGATTGACGCTTTATGGCATCGCTTGGGCGAAGTTAAAAAACGCAATAACGGTGACTCTGCAGAACAAGTTGAAATTTTATTAAGCGCCGCTTATCGCGCTATTGAAAATTTTGAGAACGGTTTTAAAGAGGTTGAGCAAATTCGTAAACGCGCTCGTAAAGAGTTGGGTCGTCACACTGCCAGCGATAACATTTGTTTTGATGGCGTTTCACGTGCTGCGCATGTAACGGATGCAACCGATTGGCGTGTGGAATTCCCACTAGTCGTTTTGAAGCCTGACTATGAATCTGAAATCCCCGGCCTTGTAAAAGCTTGTGTGGAATTGGGCCTCACAATTATTCCTCGTGGAGGCGGCACTGGATATACCGGTGGCGCAATTCCTCTGTATGCAATGTCTGCAGTCATTAATACTGAAAAATTACAGGATATTGGCGGAGTTCAATCGAAACGCCTACCGGGGCTGAACCATGAAGTCTCAACTATTTTTACCGGTGCAGGCGTCGTAACACGTCGTGTTTCTGATGCCGCAGAGCATGCAGGGCTGGTGTTTGCCGTTGACCCAACTTCTGCCGACGCAAGCTGCATTGGCGGCAATATTGCGATGAATGCCGGCGGTAAAAAAGCAGTTCTATGGGGAACTGCATTGGATAACCTTGCCAGCTGGCGCATGGTCGATCCAGAAGGAAATTGGTTGGATGTCGAGCGCCTTGATCACAATATGGGCAAGATCCATGATGTCGCAACTGTGCGTTTCCAACTCACTTGGTCAGATGGTAATAGTGAGCCAGGCCAACGTATTCTCAAAACAGAATTACTCGAAGTAGAGGGTAAGCGTTTTCGTAAAGAAGGTTTAGGTAAAGACGTTACAGATAAATTTTTATCTGGCTTACCTGGTGTTCAAAAAGAAGGTTGTGATGGTTTGATTACGAGTGCAACTTGGGTATTGCATCGTATGCCGAAATATATGCGTACAGTTTGCTTAGAGTTTTTTGGTCAAGCACGTGAAGCCATTCCAAGTATTGTTGAAATCAAAGCCTACCTAGACGGTTTGAGTAAACAAGGCGGCCCAATTCTGGCTGGTCTTGAGCATTTGGATGATCGTTACTTACGAGCAGTTGGCTACTCGACCAAATCTAAGCGAAATAGCTTGCCCAAGATGGTCTTGATTGGCGACATTGCTGGTGATGACGAAGAAGCTGTTGCTGCAGCTACAAGCGAAGTGGTGCGGATGGCGAACTTGCGCGTTGGCGAAGGTTTTGTTGCTGTGAGCGCAGAGGCACGCAAGAAATTTTGGTTAGATCGCGCACGTACAGCGGCTATCGCTCGCCACACCAATGCATTCAAGATCAATGAAGACGTTGTGATTCCTTTGCCGCGTATGGGCGAATACACCGATGGCATTGATCGCATCAATATTGAGCTATCTCTTAAGAATAAATTGCAAGTACTTGATGGCCTCGAATCGTTTTTGAAGAAGAGTGCGTTGCCGTTGGGCAAGAGCGATGAAGAGTATGAGATCCTTACTGCTGAAATCTTAGGTGATCGTGTTCAACAGGCCTTGGATTTAATCAGTAAGGTACGTACTCGTTGGGCTGAGTGGCTCACACAAATGGATACTTACTTCCCGAAGTTACAGAACTTCAGTCTACGTGCATCCTGGAAAGAGGAAGTGCGCGCCGAATTGCGCATTATTTTTGGTGGCTTGGCGTTTGAGCCAATTCTGGCTGAGCTCGAGGCCATTCATAAAAATATTCTGCGTAAGCGCGTATTCGTAGCCTTACACATGCACGCGGGTGATGGAAACGTTCACACCAATCTTCCCGTGAATTCTGATGACTATGAAATGTTGCAAGATGCACATCGGGCCGTAGACCGTATCATGAAATTGGCCCGCTCATTAGATGGCGTGATCTCTGGCGAGCACGGCATCGGTATTACGAAGCTAGAGTATTTGACCGAAGCTGAGTTAAAAGACTTCCGCAGCTACAAGAACCGGGTTGACCCAGAGGGCCGCTTCAATAAAGGTAAGTTGATGCCCCATGCTGACCTGAGTATGGCGTATACGCCAAGCTTTGGTTTGATGGGCCATGAGTCCATCATCATGCAACAAAGTGATATCGGTGCGATTGCTGATAGCGTGAAAGATTGCTTACGTTGTGGTAAGTGCAAACCGGTTTGTGCAACCCATGTACCGCGCGCAAACTTGCTTTACAGTCCGCGCGATAAGATCTTGGCAACCTCTCTGTTGATTGAAGCCTTCTTATATGAAGAGCAAACACGTCGCGGTGTTTCTATCCGTCATTGGGAAATGTTTGATGACGTTGCAGCACATTGCACGGTGTGTCATAAGTGTTTAACACCTTGCCCCGTCAAGATTGACTTTGGTGATGTGACGATGAACATGCGTAACTTATTGCGCAAGATGGGGCAACAACGCTTTAATCCTGGAACTGCTGCATCTATGTTCTTCTTGAATGCCACCAGCCCTGAAACAATTCATTTGGCTCGCAAGACCATGATTGGCTGGGGTTATAGCTTGCAGCGGCTTGGTAATGATGTTCTGCGGAAGTTTACCAAACAGCAAACCGCTCACCCACCTGCAACAGTAGGTAAGCCAAGCGTTAAAGAGCAGGTTATTTTCTTTGTGAATAAGAAGATGCCTGGCAATTTGCCAAAGAAAACTGCGCGTGCCCTCTTGGATATTGAGGATGCAAACTACGTACCGATCATTCGTGATCCAAAAACGACTTCTGCAGATACTGAGGCTGTGTTTTATTTCCCCGGTTGTGGCTCAGAGCGTTTGTTCTCTCAGGTTGGTTTAGCTACGCAAGCGATGTTATGGAACGTAGGAGTGCAAACCGTTCTACCCCCAGGTTATTTATGTTGTGGCTATCCACAGCGGGGTAATGGCGACTTTGATAAAGCGGAAAAGATGATTACGGATAACCGTGTGTTATTCCATCGTGTAGCCAATACTTTAAATTACTTAGATATCAAGACAGTCGTCGTATCTTGTGGCACTTGTTACGACCAATTGGCTGGGTACCAGTTTGACCAGATCTTCCCAGGCTGCCGCATCATTGATATTCATGAATTCTTGGCTGAGAAGGGCGTCAAGCTCTCTGGTGTAACGGGTGTGAAGTATATGTATCACGATCCTTGCCACTCCCCGATGAAACTGCAAGATCCATTGAAAACTGTAAATGAGTTGATTCAGCTTGAGGATGGTAAAGCGATTGCTAAAAATGATCGTTGCTGTGGTGAATCAGGCACGCTCGCAGTGACACGTCCAGACATTTCGACGCAAGTGCGCTTCCGCAAGCAAATTGAAATGGAAAAAGGCGCTAATGATTTGCGCAAAGGCGATTTCACAGGGGAAGTCAAGGTATTGACTAGTTGCCCATCTTGTTTGCAGGGCTTGACTCGTTTTGATGCTGATAGCGATACGACTGCTGATTACATCGTGGTGGAGATGGCACAAAAATTACTGGGTAAAGACTGGATGCAAGATTACGTTGCTAAAGCAAACCAAGGTGGCATTGAGAGGGTTCTCGTTTAATGATTCCAAGCAATATCGTTGTTCATCAACAATCTAAGGTGCTAGAGCTTTCTTACGAAGGTGGCCCTACATATCGTTTGCCATTTGAGTTGCTCAGAGTGGTTTCACCATCGGCTGAGGTGCAGGGTCATGGTCCAGGTCAAGAGACCTTGCAAACGGGTAAACGTGAGGTATTGATTTCTAGTCTTGAGCCTGTGGGGCATTACGCGTTGAAGCCCACCTTCTCTGATGGGCATGATTCTGGTTTGTATTCTTGGGAATATTTATATTTCTTATGTGAAAACCAAGAACAAGTCTGGCAAGAATATTTAGCCAAATTGGCAGCAGCAGGTCTTGATCGTGATGCGCCGATGACGCAAGCTGGCCATTCTTGTGGGAGTCACTAATGAGTAAAACCCACTTCGGCTATCAAAGCGTCGATGAGGCAGAAAAAGCGAGCAAGGTTGCTGAGGTCTTTCACTCAGTTGCCAGTAAATATGATGTGATGAATGACTTAATGTCATTTGGTTTGCACCGCGTTTGGAAAAAAATTACCATTGCACGCGCCAATGTTAGGCCTGGACAAAAGATTTTAGATATTGCGGGCGGCACTGGCGATCTTGCTGCTGCTTTCGCGAAAGCGGCTGATTGGGTGCACAACCCTGATGCGCAAGTATGGTTGAGTGATATCAATGCTTCTATGTTGGGGGTTGGTCGTGACCGCTTGTTAGACCGAGGCATGGCTCTGCCTTGTGTTCAATTTGATGCCGAAAAAATCCCTTTTCCAGCGAACCATTTTGATGTTGTGACTGTTGCATTTGGTTTGCGTAATATGACCCATAAAGATGTGGCCCTGGGGGAGATGTGTCGCGTCATCAAGCCAGGTGGGCGCGTTCTAGTTTTGGAGTTTTCTAAGCCTGATGACTTCTTGCAGCCCGTGTATGACGCATATTCATTTAAGGTATTGCCGTGGTTAGGCGAGAAGATTGCGCAAGACTCAGAAAGTTATCGATACTTGGCGGAATCTATTCGTATGCATCCTGATGCAGAGACTTTGAAAGAAATCATGTTGAGTGTTGGTTTTGATGAAGTAGAAACCCATAGAATGACTGGGGGCATCGTTGCCTTACATATTGGTATTAAATACTGATAGTTGTATAGTTTTTAAGCTCTTAAAAACTCAAGCTGTAAAGAAGTTATATGAAGGGGTAAATCACAATGAATAAGCATTTTTTCAAAGCAGTTCTCTTAAGCATGATCTTGGTGTTTGCATCTATTGGTCAGGCTGAAGCGGGTCGTTTAGGTGGCGGCCGAAGCTTTGGGCGCGCCCCAAGTGCGCCAATGCAACGTCAAGCGGCTCCTGTTCAAAAACCAGCTCAACAAGCACAACCAGCTACTCCAGCCCCAGCTCCTCAAGCACCGGCACCCAGTCGCTTTGGTGGAATGGGCGGAATCTTAGGTGGTTTAGCTGCGGGTTTAGGTATTGGTTATTTGCTTTCTCACTTTGGCTTAGGTGAAGCTGCCTCATCACTCATTACCGGTTTATTGATTGCGATGTTGGCTGGCTTTGTGATTATGTTTGTGATCAGAAAATTGCTCCCAGCAATGTCAGGTGCTGGCCAGAATGCCAATGTAGTGAACCCTGCAATGCAACGAAGCAATCTTGATCAGTCACCAAGACAAGAGCCGGCATTTAATCCGGCAGCGAATGCCTTTGGTGGAGTCAGTACTGAGCCTGAGCCATTTCAGTCTACTTTGCCACCCGGTTTTGATGAGCATACGTTTCTTGAAAATGCGAAGCAGTATTTCGTTACCCTGCAAAAAGCTTGGGATCAAGGTGATTTAGCATCTTTGCGTGAATTTACGACGCCTGAAATGTTTGCCACCATTCAGCAAGATCTGGCGGGAAGAATTGAGGCTTGTAACCAGACTGATGTTGTGACAATCAATGCGCGACTTCTAGGTATTGAGACGATTGATGCTCACTACTACTGCAGCGTGCAGTTTGGCGGCATGATTCGTGAACAGCAAAGCGCCCCAGCAAGCGATTTCTCTGAAATCTGGAATTTGAGTAAGCCTGTTGACGGCCCTGGCGGCTGGGTACTGGCGGGTATCTCTCAGTTGGTTTAAGCTTAAGGTACTTTCCATTGGAAAACCCGCACTAGTGCGGGTTTTTTACACTCATGAATAGCCATTTAACCTCTACCCATACTTTTGCCGCTGGCGCTGCATGCCGCGGGATTAATCATGTATTAGAAAGTGAGCCTTGGGCATTAGCTGAGTTAGCTAAGCATGCTGGGAAAACGATTCTGTTGAAATTACCTTTGGGAGATTTGGGTTTTGAGATTTCTTCGACGGGTTTACTAAATCCCCTGGAAGTGGTGAATGATCCTTCTTTAAGCCTAGAGGTTTCAACTAAAGCTCTTGGCGACCTGGCTGCAACTACTGGAAGTTTGCGTGAGCAAGCCTTCAAAGCAGTCAAAATTACCGGGGATGCTGACTTAGCTCAGTTATTGGGTCGTTTAGCCGGTCAGCTGCGCTGGGAGTACGAGGAAGATTTAGCGCGTCTGTTTGGGGATGCGCCTGCAAACTTTGCAGTTAGGCAGGGTAAGAAATTGGTTGCTGCTTCTCGTTCTGCCGCAGGTGATTTACTGGACAATATTGTCGAGTACGTGAGCGAAGAAAGAAAAGTACTTTTGAATAAACGAGACTTTATGGCCCATAAAGCCGTATTAAATGATTTGCGCGAATCGGTAGATCGGATCGAGAAGCGCATTCAACTACTAGAGCAGAAGGTGAAATAAATCGTGCGCCGCTTAGCTCGTCTCTGTTTTATATTCTTTACAGCCTGGCGTTATGGCTTATTGCCACTCTTGCGCGATATCCTCAAGCCTGGAGTGAGCAGGGGCCTATTAACAGTCGTCTGCTGGACTTCGCCCGGCGCCAGCTTGCCTAGGGGTGAGCGGATTCGTTTAACGCTTGAGGCACTAGGGCCAATCTTTGTTAAGTTTGGTCAGGTACTGTCAACACGACGCGATTTATTGCCAGAAGATATTGCTAATGAATTAGCGAAGCTACAAGATCAAGTGCCTCCATTCTCAAATGCAGAGTCACGTCGTTTAATCGAAGAAGCTCTTGGCAAACCTATTGAAGAAGTCTTTATCAGTTTTGATGCCACACCGGTAGCAAGCGCATCAGTGGCTCAGGTGCACTTCGGAATCTTGCGTGCAACTGAGAAGCATCCGGAGTGGGATCACAAAGCAGTCGCGATTAAAGTCTTGCGCCCTGGGATACTGCCGGTGATTGAGGGCGATTTGGCTTTAATGTATGACTTAGCCAAAGTCATTGAAAAGAGTTCTGAGGATGGACGCCGTTTAAAGCCGCGTGAGAATGTAGCTGAATTCGATACCTATTTACACGATGAGTTAGATCTCATGCGTGAGGCGGCGAATGCAAGTCAGATCCGTCGACATTTTGTAGATTCCAAAAAGTTGATGATTCCTGAAATGTATTGGGATCTCTGTTACACCAATGTGATTGTCATGGAAAGAATGTATGGCATTTCTATTGGGCGGACAGCCGAGCTACGTGCTGCTGGCGTTGATTTCAAAAAATTAGCGGCTGATGGTGTAGAAATATTCTTTACCCAAGTGTTTGAAGATGGTTTTTTCCATGCAGATATGCATCCCGGAAATATCATGATCAGCTTAGAGCCAGAAACCTTTGGCCGATTTATTTCTTTAGACTTTGGCATCGTGGGCGCTTTAAGTGAGTCTGATAAGAATTATTTAGCACTCAATTTCTTAGCGTTCTTTAATCGTGATTACCGCCGTGTAGCGGAGCTGCACATTGAGTCAGGATGGGTGCCAGCAAATACCAGGGTAGAGGAATTAGAAGGGGCTGTGCGCTCTGTATGTGAGCCTTACTTTGATCGTCCGCTAAAAGAAATTTCCCTGGGCATTGTCTTGATGCGACTCTTTCAGACCTCGCGTCGCTTTAAAGTAGAGATTCAGCCGCAACTCACTTTATTGCAAAAGACCTTGTTAAATGTCGAAGGACTTGCACGTCAGCTAGATCCCGATTTGGATTTATGGAAAACCGCCAAACCGATCCTCGAAAAATGGATTAGTAAACAGTTGGGTTGGCGTGGGTTAATCGATTCCCTAAAAGATGAGGCTCCTGCCTGGGCCAAGATCTTGCCGACTTTGCCTCGTCTAATTGCGGATGCTCTAACTCAGGCCAATCATCAAGCAAAAGATCAAACTGGTGAGTTGGAGGTCTTAAAGGCGCTTTTGCTTGAAGAACGGCGTACCCGTCGCTTGGTCGTGGGCGCTTTGCTCTTTGCTGGTGGATTTTTGGCCGGAATTTTGATCATTAGCCTAGGTATTTATTAGGCTTTCGCTGTTTCGCTCCTAAACCGCTAAAATAGCGGGCTAGGCAGAACACATGAAAAAATACTTTATTGCAGGCATCCTCGTTTGGGCACCATTGTCAATTACCGTTTGGGTAATTGCATGGGGCTTGGGCTTGCTCGACGGCGTATTTGGTTCAGTAATGCACGCCATTATTGTGGTTCTTCCGCAAGACGCTGCGCGAGACCTCCAGCATTTCCGAGATCTTCCCGGCGTTGGCATCTTGATCGTGATTGCAGTCATATTGTTGACTGGTCTACTGGCAATTAATTTTGCTGGTCAGTGGTGGTTAAAGGTCTGGGATAAGTTTGTTAATCGCATTCCGATTGTGCGCTCAATTTACTCAAGCGTTCAGCAAGTTTCATCCACTTTATTTTCTGGAAGCGGTCAAGCCTTTAGCAAGGCCCTGCTGATTCGTTACCCTCACGCTGATTCTTGGGCAATCGCTTTTCAAACGGGTGTACCCGCTAGAGAAGTGACTACTAAATTGGGCGAAGACTATGTCAATGTATTTTTGCCTACAACTCCTAACCCAACCTCTGGATTTTTCATGATCGTGCCACGTGCACAAACGATTGAATTGGAGATGAGTGTTGAGGAAGCATTGAAGCATATTGTTTCAATGGGCTCGGTACCACCCAATAGTTCTAGCGGTATGACTGCAACCCAGTCACCACACCATTTTTGATTTTTAGGAAATTGTTATGTCGATGCGAAGCCATACCTGCGGTCAGGTAACCGATTCACTGATAGGAAAAGAAGTTACCCTTTCTGGATGGGTTAATCGCCGTCGTGATCATGGGGGCGTGATCTTTATTGACTTACGTGACCGCGAAGGCTTTGTTCAAGTGGTTTGCGATCCAGATCGTCCAGAGATGTTTGCGCTCGCTGAACAAGTAAGAAGTGAATACTGTATCCAGATTAAAGGCCTTGTACGTGCACGTCCTGCAGGCACTGAAAACACAGATTTAGTGAGTGGAAAAGTAGAAATACTTTGCCATAGCTTGGTTATCTTAAATGCTTCTGTGACTCCACCATTTCAGATTGATGATGAGAATCTATCCGAGACTACGCGCTTGACTCACCGTGTCTTAGATTTACGTCGTCCACAAATGCAAAAGAATTTGCGTTTGCGTTACAACGTTGCCATGGAGTGCCGCCGCTATTTAGATGATGCCGGCTTCATTGATATTGAAACGCCAATGTTGACCAAAAGCACACCAGAGGGCGCGCGCGATTATTTGGTTCCCTCACGCGTGCATGATGGTCAGTTCTTTGCATTGCCGCAATCTCCACAACTCTTTAAGCAACTGTTAATGGTGGCAGGTTTCGATCGCTACTATCAAATCACTAAATGCTTCCGAGATGAAGATTTACGTGCAGATCGTCAACCTGAATTTACGCAGATCGACTGTGAAACTGCTTTTTTAAGTGAATTAGAAATTCGTGAGCTGTTTGAAAACATGATCCGCCATATTTTCAAGAAAACCATGAATGTCGAGTTGCCCAATCCATTTCCAACTATGCCTTACTCTGAAGGTATGGCGCGCTTTGGCTCTGATAAGCCCGATTTGCGTGTGAACTTTGAGTTCACTGAATTAACGGATTTGATGAAGGATGTAGATTTCAAGGTGTTTTCAGGCGCTGCCAATCAAGAAGGTGGCCGCGTAGTAGGTTTGTGCGTGCCAGGCGGCGCAGAGATTAGTCGTAGTGAAATCGACGACTACACTCAGTTTGTCAGCATCTACGGCGCTAAGGGTTTAGCTTGGATCAAGGTGAATTCCGTTGCTGAAGGTCGCAATGGATTGCAATCTCCGATCGTTAAGAATTTGCATGATGCAGCAATTGAAGGCATCTTGAAGCGCACGGGTGCAAAAGATGGCGACATCATTTTCTTTGGCGCTGATAAAGAAAAAGTTGTGAACGATGCGATTGGCAATTTACGTTTGCGCATCGGCCTTTCTACTTGGGGTAAAGAGCATGGACTCTTTACTGAAGGCTGGAAGCCATTATGGGTAGTTGACTTCCCGATGTTTGATTACGATGAAGGTGAGGCGCGTTGGGTAGCTTGCCATCATCCGTTTACCAGCCCTAAAGATGAGCATATGCAGTATCTGGAATCTGATCCAGGAAAATGTTTGGCTAAAGCCTATGACATGGTTTTAAACGGTAGCGAGATCGGCGGTGGCTCTGTACGTATTCACCAAGAAGCGGTACAAAGCCAAGTTTTCCGTGCTTTGAAGATCGGCCCTGAAGAAGCGCAAGCGAAGTTTGGATTCTTGCTAGATGCTCTTCAGTATGGCGCACCTCCACACGGCGGCATTGCATTTGGTTTGGATCGCATCGTCACGATGATGACTGGTGCTGAATCAATTCGTGATGTGATTGCCTTCCCTAAAACACAACGTGCACAATGTTTGTTAACTCAGGCTCCTAGCCCAGTAGATGAGCGTCAGTTGCGCGAGCTGCATATTCGTTTGCGTCAGGCTGCGCCTGCGGCATAAGCAAAAAACAACATCCCATCTTGAAAATCCCTATCTCGGTTTTAGTTCTGATCTATAAATCGAATAGGGATGTTTTATTGATAGAGCGTGCTGATAGAAAAGGTTTCTGGCAGTCTGTCACGGGCAGTTTAGATGCTCCGGATGAAAATCTTGAATTAGCAGCTACCCGGGAGGTATTTGAAGAGACTGGTATCGCAGTCAACCAATTACCTGAGGATGCCCTTCAAAATATGCACCATCAGATTGAGTATGAGATCTATCCTGAGTGGCGCTTCCGTTACGGCCCTGGCGTTACAAGAAATACTGAGCATTGGTTTGCGCTACAGGTACCCGATAATATCCAAATCATGCTCTCTCCAAGAGAGCATGTGGCATATGAGTGGCTTCCCTTTGAGCTGGCTGCCAATAAATGTTTTTCTCCTAGTAACGGCGATGCGATTCTGAAATGGTTTTCTCGAAAATAGCACTTAGAATAGATTGATGCAGCAATCTCCCTATACCGTATCGACAGAAGCAATTCTGAAAAAGGCCTTTGCTGCCGCAGTTGCTGTGGCTGATCCACAATTGATTGTTCCGCAACACTTGGCAAAAATATTCCCACCTGGCCAAGAACCAAAGGGAAAATGTTTAGTAGTCGGCGCTGGTAAAGCCAGTGCTTCAATGGCAAGCGCTGTAGAGGCCTATGCCAATACCCACTGGCCCCAAGTAAAAATTGAGGGGGTGGTATTAACGCGCTATGGCCATGCTGCTCCAACAAGCAAGATACAAATCGTAGAAGCAGGTCATCCTGTTCCAGATCAGGCGGGCATGGATGGAGCGAAAGCAATATACGCCTTAACTAATCAATTGGGGCAGAACGATCTTTTGATTTGCCTAGTTTCTGGTGGAGGGTCTAGCCTATTAACTTTGCCTCAAGAGGGTATCTCAATTGAGGATATGCGCAAGACTACTGAGGCACTTTTGCGCAGTGGTGCTCCGATTGAAGAAATGAATGTGGTGCGTAAGCACCTATCTGCTATTTTGGGTGGTAATTTAGCTCGGGTAGCGATTGCCCGTGGCGCCCGTGTTGAGGCTTTATTGATTTCTGATGTGACAGGTGACGCTCCTGCAGATATTGCTAGTGGACCGTGCGCTGCCGATTATTCGACCTACTTGGACGCAATAACTATTCTTGAAAAATACCATTTAGGGAAAAATGAAATTCCTTCCTCGGTACTGAGTCATCTTGCGCAAGGACTTGCAGGAAACAAGCCCGAAACACTTAAAGATATCGACTTAGTTAATGCTCAAGTGGCTAATCATGTGATCGCTACAGCCTATAAAAGTTTAGAGGCTGCTGCCGACTATGTTCTTAGTCAAGGTTATGAGCCTATCCTTTTAGGGGATACGATTACTGGCGAGGCTCAGGAAGTTGGTGTTTCACAAGCACGCTTGGCTCGAGAACATTTAGCAAAAGGGCTTCCGAAGCCGGTAGCCATTATTTCTGGTGGTGAGTGCACTGTAACGATACCCCAGGGAGTGAAAGGGCGAGGCGGTCGTTGCAGCGAATACCTTCTTTCGCTATTTGCTGCAAGCGTTGATATGCCGGATCTAGCAGCGCTGGCTGCGGATACTGATGGTATTGATGGTAGCGAAAAGAATGCAGGGGCCTGGTTTACAAGCGACATTCGTAAAGTAAGTCAGAACAAAGGAATGGAGCCTGATTCATTCTTAGAGGGCCATGATTGTTATGGTTTCTTTGCAGAATTGGGTGCTTTGGTGGAAACTGGCCCTACACTGACGAATGTGAATGATTTCCGTATCATCTTGCTGAATAAATAATATGTCCAATAGTCCTACACACCTCGAATTAATCCAACCAGATGACTGGCATCTGCATATTCGTGATGGCGAGGTCATGAAGGATGTATTGGCAGATACTGCGCGTCAGTTTGCGCGCGCCATCATCATGCCGAACTTAAAGCCCCCAGTGACCACTGTTGACTTGGCTAAGGCCTATCAATCTCGTATTGAATCCAATCTCAAGTCTTTAGGGATCACCAGCTTTACACCACTGATGACTTTGTATCTCACTGATAACACTACTGCGGAAGAAGTGAAGAAGGCTAAAGCGGCAGGGATTGTAGGATTTAAGTTGTACCCTGCAGGTGCCACCACGAATAGTGATGCTGGTGTCAGCGATATCAAGCACTGCTATAAAGCTTTGGAGGCGATGCAAGCTGCAGGCATGCCTCTCTTGGTGCATGGTGAAGTGACTCATGCTGAAATCGACATCTTTGATCGTGAAGCAGTATTTATAGATAGGGTGCTTGCGCCACTACGAAAAGATTTTCCTGAACTCAAGATTGTGTTTGAACACATTACCACCAAGCAAGCAGCGCACTACGTTCGTGATGCAGCGAGTGGTGGAAACAATGCGATTGCCGCTACGATTACTCCCCAACATTTACTCATGAATCGTAATGCGATTTTTGCTGGTGGTATTCGTCCACACAATTATTGCTTGCCAGTACTTAAACGTGAAGAGCACCGCCTTGCATTATTAGAAGCTGCTACTAGCGGCAACCCCCGTTTCTTTTTAGGTACCGATAGCGCACCGCATGCTAAGGGCGCTAAAGAAGCGGCCTGTGGTTGTGCTGGTTGCTATAGCGCATTCAATGCCTTGGGTTTATATGCTGAAGCGTTTGAAAGCGTTGGAAAATTACATCAGTTAGAAGGTTTTGCCAGTCTCTTTGGCCCTGATTTTTACTCTTTGCCCCGCAATAGTAAAAAAATTACTCTTTCTAAAACAGCACAAAGTATTCCCGCTGAATTGCCTTTAGGTGACACTACGATCGTTCCCTTACGTGCAGGCGAGACCATTGCTTGGTCACTGCTTTAAATACGCCCCCACTGTTTTTACAAGCCAATTTGCTCTGACTGCGTTAGACTGCAGGCGCAGAGTCAATTGGGCAATCGCCGCCTCTTTATTGAGGGGGAGGAAAGTCCGGACTCCATAGGGAAGGGTGATGGCTAACGGCCATCCACGGCGACGTGAGGAATAGGGCCACAGAGACGAGCGTATTTAGTTACGGTGAAACGCGGTAACCTCCACCTGGAGCAATCCCAAGTAAGCAGGCGATGAGGCGTCCCGCTGAGTCTGCGGGTAGGGAGCTTGAGCCGTCAGGTAACTGCCGGCCTAGAGGAATGATTGCCCCTAGATGCAAATCTAGGCGACAGAATCCGGCTTATCGATTGGCTCTGCACTTATTCAGAAATGACTTCGACGCTGTAAGTCAGTTCAGCTGTTTTAGCCAGCATAGTGGTCGCAGAGCAGTATTTGTCATGAGAAAGTTTGACAGCGCGATCTACCTTGGCTTGATCAAGATCCTTGCCTTTGACCGTGAAGTGCAAATTGATCTTGGTAAAAACTTTAGGGTCTTCGGTAGCTCTTTCAGCCTGCAGGGTGACTTCGCAAGCGCTAATCGCTTGCCGAGCCCTTTGTAGGATTAAAACCACATCAAATGCGGAGCAGCCCCCTGCTCCCGCTAATAGGAGCTCCATGGGCCGTGGGGCTAGGTTTTTGCCGCCCGCTTCTGGGGCCCCATCCATGTTCACTAAATGGCCGCTGCCGGTTTCGGCTGAAAAAGCCATGCCACCATTACCCAACCAACTTACTCGACATTCCATATTAGTGATCCCTAACTTACTAAATTAATCAATATTATCAATAGTTTACCAATCTTTAGAGGAAAGGTATGGGACCTCAATTTGGCTAAAAAACATCAAAAACTTGATTCCAGTCAATTTTCTTGCATTGCACAATAAATCTTGTGTAGAATAACCATATTGGTAGTCAGTCTTATACAAGACTGCGACTTACCTCCCAGTGTCTCCTCCACCCAAACATCGGTGGATTCCAGCCCAGGACTAGTTCCTGGGTTTTTTTTGGGTTACAATTCAAGGCTTTACTGAATTACCGAGCCGGTCAGCGGTAATTTGTCGTACCAGTTGAATTGCAGAATCTGCGAGCTTGCAAACATAAGCAGGGCCAAGGTGGACGTAGTTTGGTTGGGGTAATTTTTTTGACCATAACAATTTGAGAAATCATGAAAACTTTTTCTGCAAAATCCCATGAGGTAGTGCATGAATGGTTCGTGATTGACGCTACGGACAAAGTCCTCGGTCGTGTCGCCAGTGAAGTGGCACTCCGTCTACGCGGCAAGCACAAGCCTGAATACACCCCACACGTTGATACTGGCGACTTTATTGTTGTCATCAACTCTTCTAAGCTCCGTGTCACTGGCACAAAAGGCTTGAACAAAATTTATTACCGTCACAGCGGATACCCAGGCGGTATTAGCTCGACCAACTTCGACAAGATGCAAGATCGTTTCCCAGGTCGCGCTTTGGAGAAGGCTGTGAAGGGTATGTTGCCAAAAGGCCCACTAGGCTATGCCATGATCAAGAAATTAAAAGTCTACGGCGACGCCAATCATCCGCATGCGGCTCAACAGCCAAAAGCGTTAGAGATTTAAGGAACCCAAATGGCTATTAATTACGGAAATTGGAATTACGGTACTGGTCGTCGCAAGAGTTCTGTGGCGCGTGTATTTATTAAATCTGGCAAAGGTGAAATCATTGTTAATGGTAAACCTATCGATGCCTATTTTGCTCGTGAAACATCACGCATGATTGCTCGTCAGCCTTTGGCTCTCACAGCGCATTTAACGACCTTTGATATCAAAGTAAACGTTTCTGGTGGCGGTGAAACTGGCCAAGCTGGTGCAGTTCGTCATGGTGTGACTCGTGCATTGATCGACTACGACAACGCTTTGAAGCCAACTCTGTCTAAAGCAGGTTTGGTGACTCGCGATGCTCGTGAAGTTGAGCGTAAAAAAGTTGGTTTGCACGGCGCGCGTCGTCGCAAGCAGTTCAGCAAGCGCTAATTTCTTTCAGTCGCTATTGTTTTATCGAAAGGGTCGCGCAAGCGGCCCTTTTTGTTTCTACAATTGGGTAAATTGTAAGAATCTTGTATTAATCTCTACAAGTTGAAGTAATCACTAGGAAGTATTTTGGAGAAAGACATGATTAAGGTTGGCATCGTTGGTGGTACTGGATATACCGGAGTGGAGTTGCTACGTCTATTAGCGCAGCATCCCGAGGTAAAAATTGTTGCTATCACTTCTCGTACAGAAGCTGGCATGCCAGTTGCTGAGATGTTCCCATCCTTGCGTGGTCGGGTTAATCTTCAATTTACGACGCCAGATGAAGCTAAGTTAAATGAATGCGATGTTGTGTTCTTTGCGACTCCGCATGGTGTTGCGATGGCGCAAGCGAAAGAATTACTCGCAAATAATGTGAAGATTTTGGATCTTGCGGCAGACTTCCGTTTGAAGGACGTGCAAGAGTTTGCCAAATGGTACGGCATGGAACATAGCTGCCCAGACATTCTGGCAGAGGCGGTGTATGGTTTGGCCGAGATCAATCGTGAGGCCATTAAAAAGGCGCGAGTTGTTGGGTTGGCAGGTTGTTACCCAACCTCTGTTCAGCTGGGACTTGCACCACTTCTCTCTCCTAAGTCGACTGGAGGTAAAGATTTGATCGATGGGATGCACATCATCTCTGACTCTAAGTCTGGGACTTCTGGTGCAGGACGCAAGGCAGAAATTGGAACGCTACTTTCAGAATCCAGCGATAACTTCAAGGCTTATGGCGTTAAGGGCCATCGTCATCTCCCTGAAATTGTCCAAGGCTTAAAGGCTATTGCGGGTCACGATCGGATTGGTTTGACATTCGTGCCTCACTTAACTCCGATGATTAGAGGTATTCATTCAACGCTATACGTGCGTTTAACAGATGCAGGTAAAGAGGTTGATTACCAAAAGCTCTATGAAAACTTCTACCAGGATGAGCCCTTTGTGGATGTAATGCCTGCTGGCAGTCATCCCGAAACACGTTCAGTGCGCGGTAGTAATGGTATGCGTATCGCTATCCATCGTCCTGGTGGCGGCGACACTTTGGTTATTTTGGTGGTAGAGGACAATTTGGTGAAGGGCGCTTCAGGCCAGGGCGTGCAGTGTATGAACCTCATGTTTGGCTTGCCTGAAACCACCGGCTTAACCCAGATTGCGGTTTCCCCATAACTGGCGGATTAATAACCCTTCAGCAAGCTAGACATTAAAAGCCTAAAATGGGACATTGCCTTTTGAATTAGGAGTAAATCATGACTGAATTAGCTACAACACAGCCCGTACAGGATTTAGCTGAGCCACCAACCCCTTTGGTGTTTACGGATGCTGCTGCTGCCAAAGTGGCTGACCTGATTGCTGAAGAAGGCAATCCAGAGTTGAAGTTGCGTGTATTCGTTCAGGGCGGTGGATGCTCAGGCTTTCAATACGGCTTCACATTTGATGATGCTGTGAATGAAGATGACACTCTCTTTGAAAAGAATGGCGTTACTTTATTGGTCGATTCAATGAGCTTTCAGTATTTGGTGGGCGCTGAGATTGACTATAAAGAAGATATCAATGGTTCACAGTTCGTGATTAAGAATCCAAATGCCACTACTACTTGTGGTTGCGGATCTTCTTTCTCCGCATAACAATTCACTACGCAGGATAGCAAGCGCCCAAAATTCTAGGGCCCCTCGCTCCCGTCACGGCTGGCAAATTTGCTGGCCGTTTTTCTTTATACGCCCATGCAAGCCATGCAAAGGCTAGGCCTTCAACGAGTTGAGGATCAATTCCTGCTGTATCACTTGAAGTGATTTCCAAGGGTTTTTTGAAAAGACTCTGCGCTTTTACCTTAAATAAATTCATCAAAGCCCGATTGTATGCACCCCCTCCACAGATAATTAACTTCTGGGTTTGCGGGGCGTGCTGCTCTAAAGCTTCTAGTGCTGCGTGAGCGGTTAAGTGCAATAAGGTAGCCTGCACATCTTCAGCATGAGGATTTTCTTTACCCAATTTTTCTTTTAGCCACTCCAGATGAAAGTCATCTCGACCAGTACTTTTTGGCGGAGCTTTTTTAAAGAATGGATCAGCCAACATTTTTATTAGTAATTCTTGATTCACTTTTCCTTGGGTTGCCCAATTGCCATTCTCATCAAAAGCGTTACCTTGATGTTCATATATCCAGGCATCCATCAGCATATTTCCAGGGCCACAGTCAAATCCTGTGACATCACCGCTTGTCGGAAGTAGCGTGAGATTAGCGATACCACCAATATTGAGAATAGCGAGATTTTCGGTGGACTTAAATTGCTGCGCATGAAATGCGGGAACTAGGGGTGCACCATGACCACCAGCAGCCAAGTCTCTACTTCTAAAATCTGCAATCACATCAATTCCGGTTTTCTCAGCCAAGAGTGCGGCATTCAGGGTTTGATGTGTGTAAGCCAGCTCGCCGAGATGGGGTTGGTGGCGAATCGTTTGACCATGAGCGCCAATAGCTGCGATATCTGAGGTAAGTAAATTGGCTTTTTCGAGGAGTTGGTTTACTGCCTGTGAATAGGCTAAGGCTAAAGCATTGCCCGCTTGCTTTTCTCGGTGCAGCTCATTTGGACCGGGGGTTTGGAGTTCAAAGAGGGCTTTTCGAAGTCCAGGCGCAAAGGGCGTGCTTACCGCCTCAAGAGCTTTGGTTTCGCCCTTAGGTCCAATCTTCGCCAAAACAGCATCTATCCCATCTAGGCTGGTGCCAGACATCAGGCCAATGTAAAGAGAATGCGGATTGTTCATAGGGTTCTCAGGAATGCGACAATTATGCTTTAGCAATTTAAATACTAATTTAACTGAAACAGTTAAGCGAATCAGCATGACGGCTAAACCAGAACAAAAATATCCTTTAACCCCCGAAGTCTTTGCAGCGCTAGAAGTGACTAAGCGTGGCTGTGATGAGCTTTTAGTGGAGGCTGATTGGGTCCAAAAGCTTGCTCGTAGTCAGGCTACTAAGACCCCTTTGCGGATTAAATTGGGTTTAGATCCTACTGCGCCCGATATTCATTTGGGGCATACGGTTGTTTTGAATAAATTACGTCAGCTTCAAGATTTAGGGCATACGGTTATTTTCTTGATCGGTGACTTCACCAGCATGATTGGCGATCCATCTGGCCGTAATGCCACTCGCCCCCCATTGACTGCAGAAGAAATTGCCGTGAATGCCGAGACCTACTATCGACAAGCCAGCATGGTGCTTGATCCATCCAAAACCGAAGTGCGTTACAACAGTGAATGGTGTGACCCATTGGGTGCGCGTGGCATGATTCAGCTTGCAGCAAAACATACTGTTGCCCGAATGTTAGAGCGTGACGATTTTACAAAGCGCTATCGCAATGGTGTACCGATTTCTATTCATGAATTTTTATACCCATTGATGCAAGGCTATGACTCTGTAGCCCTCAAAAGTGATTTAGAGCTTGGTGGTACAGATCAAAAATTTAATCTTCTGGTTGGGCGTGAGCTCCAGCGGGAATATGGCCAAGAGCCACAATGCATTTTGACCATGCCCCTCTTGGTTGGGCTCGATGGCGTGGAGAAGATGAGTAAGTCCAAGGGCAATTACATTGGCATCAGCGAAGCGCCTGGAGAGATGTTTGGCAAACTGTTAAGCATCTCGGATGATTTGATGTGGGATTACTTTACATTGCTCTCATTTAGACCACTTTCAGAAATTGATTTAATGAAGCAAGAAGTCGCTACTGGCCGTAATCCAAAAGATTGCAAGGTGCTGCTTGCCCAAGAAATCGTAGCGCGCTTTCATTCTCAGGCTGCTGCTGAAAAAGCATTAGAAGATTTCAATCATCGTGCTAAGGGCGGCGTACCCGATGAGATTCCGGAGGTAAGTCTTGCTGGTGCTCCGATGGCTATTGCAAGTCTCTTAAAGGCTGCTGGTTTAGCTCCATCCACATCCGAAGCGATGCGGAATATTGAGCAAAATGGTGTGAAGATTGATGGCGCAACCTTGTCAGATAAGCAAGCTAAGATTGAAGCAGGAATCTACGTTGTGCAGGTCGGCAAACGTAAGTTTGCAAAAGTGACACTGAGCTGATTAGGCCTACAGGTCTAAGCTGGCATTGCCACTCGGCGGTGTTAAGCCGAAGTGTTCGTATGCCTGACGAGTTGCTACTCGTCCTCTCGAGGTTCTTTGTAGATAACCCTGTTGAATCAGGTAGGGTTCCAAAACATCCTCAATAGTGTCGCGTTCTTCGCCAATTGCTGCGGCTAAGTTATCAATACCAACTGGTCCACCGTCGAACTTATGCATGATGGCTTCGAGTAGCTTTCTATCCATCACATCAAATCCGCTTGGATCCACATCTAACATTTTTAATGCAGCATCAGCCATGGCTTTGGTAATGGTGCCGGTACCCTTGACTTCAGCGTAGTCCCGTACACGGCGTAACAGGCGATTGGCAATCCGTGGTGTGCCACGTGCACGCTTAGCAATTTCTACTGAACCCTCTGGATCAATGCTTGCTTTGAGCAGGCTTGCTGAGCGATTGATAATCTTGGTCAACTCTTCTGTGGTGTAGAACTCAAGTCTTGCCACAATACCAAAGCGATCGCGTAAAGGGTTGGTCAGCATTCCGGCGCGTGTGGTTGCACCAATCAAGGTAAATGGTTTGAGATCAATCTTGACGCTACGCGCTGCAGGACCTTCACCAATCATGATATCTAGGCTGTAATCCTCTAACGCGGGATACAGAATTTCTTCAACGACTGGTGAAAGACGATGTATCTCATCAATAAAAAGCACATCATTTGCTTCTAGATTCGTTAATAAGGCTGCTAGGTCACCTGGTCTATCAAGCACAGGGCCACTAGTCTGGCGCAAATTGACACCAAGTTCTCTAGCGATGATGTGAGCAAGCGTGGTTTTACCAAGTCCTGGAGGCCCAAAGAGGAGAACATGGTCAAGAGCTTCTTGCCTTGCTCTGGTAGCGCTAATAAAAATTTCTAATTGAGCGCGAGCTTTGGTTTGCCCCACATACTCATCAAGCTGTTTAGGACGAAGTGCTTTTTCAAAAACAGCTTCGGCATTACCTGCGGCACCACTAACGATGCGATCATTACCCTCAGGTAAATCTTCAGGAATAGAGTTGAGATCGTCAGTATGAATTGCCATGCTGCAAGTGTAGTGCTGTTTAGCTAATTAGGCTTTAGATAGATACTTCAGGCCCATCCGAATACCATCAGAAACTGTACTGTCAGGTGGAATTTGTTTAAGTGCCAAGAGCGCTTCTTTTTCTGAGTAACCAAGGGCCAAGAGCGCTTGCAACACTTCACTGCTTGCCTCGATCGCCTGTGGCTTGCCATTGGCGATTCCTAAATCAGGGGCAAGCTTTCCTTTGAGTTCCAAGCAAAGCCGTTCAGCAGTCTTTTTCCCAATGCCAGGAACTTGAGTGAGGCGATCAGCTTCTTGTAGAGCAATTGCCTGTGCCAACTCATTCACGCTCATACCTGACAGAATGGCTAAAGCAGTTCTCGAGCCGACACCACTAATTTTAATCAGTTGTCTAAACGCCTCACGCTCAACTTCAGTGGCAAAGCCAAAAAGTTGCTGTGCATCCTCTCGGACTTGGAAGTGGGTGAGGAGAGTAATTTTTTGATTTACTTCCGGCAGTTGATACAAGGTGCTCATGGGCACATCAATTTCATAGCCAACCCCTTGGCAGTCGACTAAAAGCCTAGGGGGGTGAACTGAGACGAGAGTACCTTGAATGCGACCAATCATATGAAGATCTTAACCTGTGATGTGTATTTTTACTTACTACGCTTCTTGCTTGCGAGTGCGGTGGTGATCGCCTTAGGAATTTGCGCATGATGAGCAGCACAAATTGCCACGCCTAAGGCATCCGACGCATCCGTTCCAGGAGCACGATTTAAGCGTAGTAATCTTTTGACCATCTCTTGAACTTGAGGCTTAGCTGCCCTACCTGTTCCCACAATTGCCTGTTTGACTCGTAATGCGCTGTATTCAGCAACTGGTAACTTGGCTGAGACTAATGCTGCAATCACTGCGCCTCTCGCCTGGCCAAGCATCAGAGTAGAGCGCGGATTGACGTTTAAAAAAACCTCTTCAATAGCCGCAGACCCCGGTTGGTAAGTATCTAAAACTTCTATTACCCCGCTATAGAGCGCACCTAAGCGCTCAGGCAACCCTTTAGCAGGGTCCCCGCTCTCAATGGTTCCAGAAGCTACATAGGTCAGTTTTTGACCGTCGACATCAATGATGCCAAAACCAGTAGTACGTAATCCTGGGTCAATTCCAATCCAGCGCATGTGCTCTTTATATCTTTACGCTTAATGACGGAAGTGACGTGTGCCAGTAAAGATCATGGCAATACCGTGTTCATTTGCTGCCGCAATGATTTCATCATCACGCATGCTGCCACCTGGCTGAATTGCACAACTTGCACCACCATGTACAACTACATCTAAGCCATCCCGAAATGGGAAAAAGGCATCGCTAGCAACAGCTGAACCCTGTAGGCTTAATCCAGCATTCTCAGCTTTAATACTAGCCATCCGAGCGGAGTCGACGCGGCTCATTTGACCAGCGCCGATACCCAGAGTCATGCCATTGGCGCAATACACAATTGCATTAGATTTCACGAACTTGGCGACCCGCCATGCAAATAGCATATCGTTCATCTCGCTAGGTGTCGGCTGTCTTTGGCTGACAACCCGCATTTCACTTGGTAAAACATTTTTCGCATCAGGTGACTGCACTAGTAGACCACCACCGACGCGTTTGAAATCAAATGCATTAAAAGCATCCCCCAATGGAATCTCTAAGAGGCGCACATTTTGTTTAGCGGCAAAAATTGCCTTCGCTTCTACACTAAAGCTAGGTGCAATGAGGACTTCAACAAATTGCTTGGAGATCGCTTCAGCAGCAGGGCCATCACAAGGAACATTGAGCGCAATAATTCCACCAAAAGCAGAACTAGGATCAGTTTTAAAGGCTTTTTGATAGGCCTCTAGTGCGCTAGCACCAACAGCTACGCCGCAAGGGTTGGCATGCTTAATGATGACGCAGGCTGCAGCCCCACCAACATTTCCAGTAAAACTTTTGACGCATTCCCAGGCAGAGTCTGCATCAGCGATGTTGTTGTAAGACAATTCCTTACCTTGCAATTGCGTGTAATTCGCAAGTGCTCCAGCGACAGGGAAAATATCCTTATAGAAAGCGGCCGATTGATGCGGGTTCTCACCATAGCGCATCTCCTGGACTTTTTCAAAGGCAAGGTGGAGCGTCTCTGGATAGGCGGAGCGGGATTTGTGATCAAGGTCATCGCCTAGGGCGGAGAGGTAGTTGGCAATTGCCCCATCGTATTGAGCGGTATGGGCAAACACTTTTTTAGCTAAAGCTAAATTGGTTTTATAAGACACCACATTCTGATTGGCTTTCATTTCTGCTAATACGGGGGCGTAATCTTCAGGAGAAATTAATACCGTCACGTCTTGATGGTTCTTTGCAGCAGCGCGGAGCATGGCAGGGCCACCAATATCAATGTTTTCAACGGCATTTTCGAAGGAGCAACTTTCCTTAGCAACGGTTTGATTAAATGGGTAAAGGTTGATTACCAGCATATCGATCGTGTCGATGCCATGCTCTTTCAGAGCTGCCATATGCTCAGGAAAGTCTCTGCGCGCCAATAAGCCCCCATGCACCATGGGATGCAGAGTCTTCACTCGACCATCGAGCATTTCTGGAAACTTGGTTAATGAAGACACTTCAACCACTGGTAGATTGTTCTCCGCTAGAAGCTTTGCAGTGCCGCCAGTAGAAATAAGCCGAATGCCTTGCTCATGCAGGGCTTTGGCAAAAGGGACGATGCCATTTTTATCAGAAACGGAGAGTAGGGCTGTACGGATCATATTGTTGAGAGATCTTTTTAAATAAATGGATTGCTGGTTCGCTTTAAATTATTTCAGCAGCTGGTGTTCGACTAACTTTTTGTGCAAGGTATTGCGGTTAATCCCCAGATATTGCGCGGCTAAGGATTGATTTTGTTTAGCATGCTGCATGACGAGTTGTAACATCGGTTTTTCTACTGCTGCTAAAACCATGCCATAGATACCGCTTGGCGGCGTACCTTTAAGGTCTTCTAAATAACGCTGTAATTGCGTTTCAATACATTCGGTAATGGGATGTCTATAGGTCATAAATAATGGCAGTGCTAAAAACGAAAATAACTTAGCATGAACTAAGCTGCTTCTAAAAAAAGTAGGCGGTCAGAATGTGATCTCATCTCATCAAAGTAATCATTGACCATCTGTAATTGGGTTTTGCAATCGTCGGCAGTATTCATGCGCTGACGAAAAGCATGAGAATCTCTTAAACCTTTGCAATACCAGCCAATATGCTTACGGGCTGTTCGCAGGCCAATGTGCTCGCCATAGAACTCATAGTGATCGAGTAGGTGGGCATTCATAATGCCTTGAATCTCATTAATCTCTGGGTTTGGCATTTTGCAGCCAGTAGTGAGGTAGTGGTTAATCTCGCGAAAGATCCAAGGACGACCTTGAGCTGCGCGGCCAATCATGATGGCATCAGCACCAGTGGTTTTTAAAACCAGTTCTGCTTTTTCAGGAGTGTTGATATCGCCGTTGGCTACTACAGGAATTCTCACACTATTTTTTACAGCAGTAATCGTTTCATATTCCGCTTCTCCATGGTACAGATCAGCGCGTGTGCGGCCATGCACGGTTAGCATAGAGATACCAGATTTTTCCGCAAGCTTTGCAATTTCAATTGCGTTTTTATGTTCACGATCCCAGCCAGTTCGAATTTTTAGTGTGACTGGCACTGCATCGGGGCCGATGCCTACGGCATTGACTACAGCCTCTAAAATGTGTTGCACTAGGGGCTCGTCACGAAGTAATGCTGAACCCGCGGCGACGTTACAAACTTTTTTAGCCGGGCAACCCATATTGATGTCAATAATTTGTGCGCCGTGTTCCACATTGATTTTTGCCGCTGCCGCCATCATCGCCGGATCAGCGCCTGCAATTTGCACTGCTATTGGTTTGAATTCACCCACATGATTTGCTCGACGTTGCGTTTTTTCACTTTTCCAAAGCAGTGCATTAGAGGCGACCATTTCAGAAACTGCATAGCCTGCACCCAATGTTTTGCATAGCTGCCTAAATGGTCGGTCAGTGACTCCAGCCATAGGGGCTACAAATAGTCTATTTGCGAGGAGATGAGAGCCAATCTTCATTTATTGGGGTTATAGCCAGGAGTGAGTGCGGAAAGCATGACACTTTAGCACAAATAGGCCTAAATCTGCCTATTTTTTAGGCAGGTTGCAGTATCTAAGGAGGGCGCTAGAGGCTGGAGTTTGGAAGCGATTGGAGCGTCTTAGCGCCTGCCAAACATCATCTGGCGAGCTAAGGCTGTTTTCACCGGGGGAAGCCACTGAAGGGCTGATAAAGCCAATCCGCGGGCAAGCACAATTGGGATGAGATTTGAAGTGAACACTCTGGCCATAAAGTCTGTCAGGCCAATCGTGGTTGTTCTATCTGCTTTGCGGCTCTGGGCGTAACCTTCTAATGCATCTTGGATGGCAAGCAGAGTTTGATTTCCTGTCGATCCTGAAAATACCCCAACTAATTTTTCAGCGAGCAAGTAAGCATCGCGTAATCCTAAATTCAGCCCTTGCCCTGCGACTGGGTGTAAAGCTTGCGCAGCATTGCCAATCCAAACCTCATTTCCATGGGTAATCTCTTTGCGATAGTTCAAGCCGAGTTCATATAGGCGACGATCTTGAATTTTAATAAAGCGCCCAATACGAGAGCCAAATTCATTTTGTAAGGAGATTAGAAAATCTGCATCACTTAATTGCAGGCGACGCTGTGAAGATTCGGGAGATCCGCACCATACAAGATTTAAAGTATTGGGTCCGTAGTGACTTGGTAAAACTGCTAAGGGGCCTTCAGCGGTAAAGCGCTCCCAGGCTGTATGGGGGGCGGCACTCTCGACCTCTACTAAACCCACTAAGGCAGATTGCCCATAGTCTCGACCGGCCTCAACCCAATCCTGCTTTTTAAATAAACCACCCTCTGCATGCACAACGCACTTAGCGGGAATTGAATTAGCCACATCATTGCCATCAATATGTTGCCAAACAAAATTGGGGCTGTTTGCTTGAATTTTTCTGAGTGCTTGGCGTAAGGTGATGTGAATGTCACGGTAGCGAATAATATGACCTAAAGCATCTTGCTTGAGTTCTTCTCGTGTCATTAGTGCACGCCCAAAGCGACTGGCTTGCGATACATGTACTCGGTGAATGTCGGCGCATTCTTGAGGCCAAGCATGGATCGTATCTAATAAGAGTTTGCTGCCATGGGATAGGGCTATCCCCCTACTATCAGCGCTTGCAAGATCAGCATCATTTTCTGGGTTGCGATCTAGGAGGGTGAGATGCGCCCCTGGAAATTTTTGTAAAGTCCAAGCAGCACAAGCAAGCCCAACTGGGCCGCCTCCATGAATCAAGATATCGCAAGATTGAGAACGCATGATTTATTGGTTTTTCATGAGTGCTTCTATCTCATCTGCCTTAACTGGAGCACCTCGAGAAATTAATTCACAGCCGGTGTTGTTGATAACGGCATCATCTTCAATCCGAATGCCAATATTCCAAAAGGCTTCATCAACATCTGCTGCAGGTCTCACATAGAGTCCTGGCTCAATTGTGATGACCATACCGCTTTGCAAGATGCGCCAAGGTTTATCTTCGGCAGCATTAGTTTGAGTTACCTCGCGATAGGAGCCAACATCATGGACATCCATTCCCAACCAGTGAGATGTCCGATGCATATAGAAACGACGATAGGCACCGGTCTCGATTGCGTTTTCAAGCGAACCCAACTCAGAGAGTTTGAGTAATTTTTCATCAAGCAAACCCTGTGTCAGCACGCGAAGAGCTGCTTCATGAGGCTGCATAAAGCTATTTCCTGGCTTTGTCACGGCAATCGCAGCTTCTTGAGCGGCTAGGGTAATGTCGTAAAGAGATCGTTGTGGCCCAGTAAATTTTCCATTCACCGGAAAAGTGCGGGTGATATCAGAAGCATAGCTGTCTAATTCGCAACCAGCATCAATCAGACATAGTTCACCACTGCGTAATTCAGTGTTCCCAGCACGGTAGTGCAAGATGCAAGAGTTTACTCCCCCAGCCACGATACTGTTGTAGGCAACGCTCTGTGCACCACTGTTGCGGAACTCATGCAGCAATTCTGCTTCCAGTTGGTACTCGCGCATTCCGGGTTTGCAAACTTGCATTGCGCGGATATGGGCGCGGGCTGAGATAGCCGCAGCGCGACGCATAGTATCTAGCTCATGTACATCTTTAAATAAGCGCATCTCATGAATCAGGGCTTCAACATCATGCAACTCGGATGGTGGATTGACGCCAGCGCGTGCTTTACCACGGACTTCTTTCATCCAATGGCGTAAGCGTCGATCTGCTTCGGCACTTTCAGAAAGTCGGACATAAATTGCTTTTTGATCAGCCAGAAGTTCGCTGAGCTTTTGATCTAAAGCGTGATTGCTATGAGCAAATTCAATTCTAAGTGCTTCAGGTGCAGCTTCTGGCCCAAGACGAATGCCATCCCAAATTTCTCGCTCTGGATCTTTGGGTCGACAAAATAAATGCGATTGAAGTTCGTAACTCTTTCCGCTATTGCTAACTTGCATGACTAAAGTTGCCCCTGGCTCTTCAAATCCCGTTAGGTAGAAGAAATCACTGTCATGGCGGTAAGGAAATTCACTATCGCGATTGCGACTTACTTCTGGTGCAGTGGAGATGATTGCAATACCACCACCGCTTTTACTGAAGATGTGTTTTGCTAATGCGTTTCTGCGGTCTTGATAGATAGTTGTTTTATTCATAAGCTGCATTTAGCTCTTGCAAGCGTTGCGGAGTTCCTACATCGTGCCATGGACCAGAATATTTTTCACCAGTGACCTTATTTTGCGTCATCGCCTCTCGCAAAAGGGGGGCTAGTTTGGCGGGAGCCCCGATTTGCAGGTCTTTAAAGAGATCCTTGTGATAGATGCCAATCCCTGAAAACGTCAACTTTTCAGAGTCTGGAGACTCTTCACTGCTAACCTTGCTTCCATAGAGATAAAAATCTCCATGAGGATGTTGAGCGGGATTTGGAACCATCAACAGGTGTGCCAATGGTTTAGTGGGATCAATACGAAGTTTATTGGCGGTCTCGATAAGCTTATTCATTGGTAGGCCGGGGGTAAATACATCACCATTCATGACTAAAAAGTAATCCTGGGCATTCATGAGGGCTAGTGCTTTGACTATTCCGCCGGCGGTTTCTAGAGCGGTACCTTCTGGCGAGTATTGAATATTTAAATTGAACTCGCGACCATCTTTCAGTGCGGCTTCTATTTTTTCGCCAAGCCATGCATGATTAATGACGACCTCTTTGAATTGTGCGTTGGCGAGTGCTTCAAGATGCCACGCCAACAAGGATTTATTGTTGATGGTGAGTAAAGGTTTTGGTAAATGATCTGTGAGCGGTCGCATCCGCTCCCCCCTGCCAGCGGCAAGCAAAAAACAAGGAAGAGGATTGATCTTGCGCATTCGAATTTACTTAGGGCTTATTTTCGCGAGTGGATTCCAAAATGCGCGCTAGGGGCTTTAACTCGATATAGCGGTTGGCAGTCGTAATCGCGTACTCTAATACCAATGGGATGTCTTTGAGATAGCCGTCTTTGCCGTCCCGGTGAAAGAGCCTAGCAAAGATGCCCAGAATCTTGAGGTGGCGCTGTAATCCCATCCACTCAAAATCGCGATAGAACTCACCAAAATCATTTGGCATGGGGAGTCCAGCTCTCCGACCTTCTTCCCAAAATTTGATAACCCAGTCAATAACGCGTTCTTCTGGCCAAGCGATATAAGCATCACGCCATAGGGAGGATGCATCGTAGGTAATGGGACCATACACGGCATCCTGAAAATCAATCACCCCAGGATTATTTTTAGTGGTCACCATTAAATTGCGTGAATGGTAATCGCGATGTACATATACCTTGGCTTGCGCTAAATTATTAGCAATGATGAGCGCAAAGGATTGCTTGATTTGATTTTCTTGTAATGTGCTTAATTCGATATCGAGATGTTTGCGTAAATACCATTCTGGAAATAAATCCAATTCACGCTGTAACAAGGCCTTATCGTAGTCTGGCAATACGCCAGGCTTGCTTGCTATTTGCATTTGCACTAAAGCATGTGTGGCATCTTTGTATAGGTGATCAGCTGTTGCATTATTGAGTTCTGCAAGATAAGTTTTGCTGCCGAGATCATTTAATAAAAGGAAGCCATCAACAATGTTCTGTTCCAAGATTTTTGGCACATTTAATCCCGCATCTGAGAGCAATAAATCCACCTGAATGAAGGTATCTAAGGGCTCGTGTTGAGGTGGCGCATCCATCACGATCAAAGTCTCAAAACCAGGTTTTTGGGACTCTATTCGGAAATACCTCCGAAAGCTCGCATCTGCAGAGGCTGGGGTCAGGGAGTCTAGATCTAATTGCCAGTTAGGCTGGAGGGCTTTTAGCCAGGCGTGAAGGGTGTTTAAGCGAGCGTCAGTCATGGTCGATTCGTATAATAAGGCTGGTCTGGATCCATGAGTCATTATCGCCGTTGCGCCGGCCGTTGCGCCCCTCTTTTTTTGGCTATAACCCCGCGAGTAATGACGGGGGTGGTATTGCTTCAATTCGCGCTCCCGATTTATGCCCAGGCACCCTCTCCACTGCCTCCTGTGACACAGCTAAATACGAATACTGTGCTCATACCAGATCGCGGTAATGTCACTGTTTTGAAGTTGGACGACCAACTACGAGTTGGCAAGCCAATCGAGGATGGAAAGGCATTGACTTTTACTTCAAGTGACACGATCGATGGTGTGGTGAATCGCGATATGCACTTAAAGAGTCGGGCACAAATTCGTCGCAATGGAGCGGCGTTAAAGGCGGACGAAATCACTTACAACCCAGATACGGATATTGCTGACTTAATTGGAAATGCTGAACTATCAAAAGGCAATGTCACATTTAAGGGTCCAGCAGGTCAATTCAAGGTAGATGCTCGAGAAGGTGCAATGGAGACGCCATCATATGAGTTGCGCGATAACCGTGCTAGTGGCTCTGCTAAAAAGTTAACTATTGCTGGCCCAGATATATTTGTATTTGATAAAGCTACCTATACCACTTGCACTCCAGAAAATATGGATTGGTATTTCACAGCCAGCACTTTGGAAATTGACAATGAGCAGAAAGAGATGGTTGGTACGCATGGCGTCATGCGTTTCTTTGATGTACCGATTGCTTATGTCCCATACTTCACTGCCCCCACTGGCGGGCAGCGTCGTTCGGGTTTATTGGCTCCAGTGGTCGGATATAACTCAAACAATGGCTTAGATATTACGCAGCCCTACTACGTCAATATCGCCCCCAACCGTGATTTGCTTTTGTTGCCCCGAGAAATGAATCATCGTGGTTTTATGTTGGGTGCGCAGTATCGTTTTTTAGATACCCAATACTCTGGAACTTTAGCTGGTGATTATTTGCCATACGATAAACAAACTGGTACAAATCGGTGGAAGTACGACTGGCAGCAAAGACAAGTTTTTGCTGGAGGGGTTGGTCCTGGAGGTGCCCCGATGCCTGGATCATGGTCGGGTTACGTCAATATGGCTCGTGTCTCAGATAGTTTGTACCCAACCGATTTTTCTCAAAGTATTGCTGGGCAGATTACCAATCAATTTAGGCAAGAGGCAGGCACTAGTAAGCAGCTGACTGGTGAATTGAGCAATTGGGTGGTTGGCGCAAAGGTCGCTAACTTTCAAACCTTGCAGCCGGATCCAAATAATCTTGTGCAAGCGCCATACAACGTAATGCCCAACATCACTGCTGCATACAATGGCCAGTTGACTCCTACTGTATCGGATGCAAGCGGTAAGTACTTAGCATTACCTACTGGGCCAAAAACCACTTTTTCTACCGATTACACTCGATTTGCTTATGCTTTAGGTAGCAACTTTAATGCCCCTGTACCTGGCGCATACACTCAGGCTGACAGAACCGTGGTTAAAGGCGCACTTTCGCTTCCACAAATTACTCCTGGCTACTACATCACGCCTACGATTAGCTTTCAGTCAAACACTTATAACGCAACTGCCTACACGCCTGGCACCCCAAACGCTCAGGGATTTACCATTCCAACCTTTACATTGGATTCTGGTTTAGCGTTTGAGAGAGATGCTTCAGAGCTCAAAGGTTTTTTTGGGCGTGATATGTTCCTCACAATGGAGCCGCGCGCTTTTTATGCTTACACCCCTTATCAAAGTCAAGCAAACACACCATTGTTTGATACTGCTGATGCAGGCTTTGGCGTATCTCAGATTTTTACCGCAAATACGTTTATTGGTAACGACCGTATCTCAGACGTTAATGCTGCAACAGTTGGCCTTACTAGTCGAATGATTGAGGCTAATACGGGCGCTGAGCGAGCCAATGTTACGCTGGCACAAAAGCAGCAATTTACAGGTCAAAAAGTTGGTCTAAATGGAAATATTGCTAACCCCACTACCTATTCAGATACTCTGGGTTCTGCATCGGTGCGTCTATTGGGTAACTTCAGTGCAGATATGTTTGGTCAGTACAACACCCAGTTAAATCGCTTTGTCCAGACAACCGTGGGTGCTAGCTGGAGACCAACTCCTGGCCGAAGTCTAAACTTTGGTTATCGTAATGTCTGGTCACCTCCAATTCAAGCTTCTACACAAAACAATCAAACAGCGACTCCAGGTGCAACAACTACTGATCAATACAATGTCTCAGGTCAATGGCCTCTTACACGCGAAGTCTCTGTTTTGGGACGCTGGGGTTACGATGCTTTAACCATTAAAACTTTGAACACGTTGGTTGGATTAGAGTGGACTAGAGACTGTTGGACCTTTCGTGGAGCATATTCTCAGGCCGTTAATACTTCTTTGATTACCACCACCCAGGTCCTGTTCCAGATAGAATTTAGGGGCTTTGCTAGCGCTGGTAGTAATCCAGTTGATATCATGAGGCTAAATGTTCCAGGATATATGCCTACCTCTAAGCCTATACCACCCTCCATATATGAGAATTATCAATGATGCTTTGTAGGAGTTTTTTAAAACAGAGTTTGTCTGCCATCCTTTTTGGGATGATCTTATTCGTTGTGGGAGTTGCATCCGCTCAAGACTCATCACATAGTTCTACTGCTTCAGATAGAAAGATTCGCAATATTGATGGCGTTGCTGCAGTTGTCAATACTGGGTATGTCACTCGTAAGGAGATTGATGATCGAATTGTAAGTCTTCAAAAGCAAGGCGTGAAGTTGCCTGAAGGTCAAAATCTACGAAAACTAATTTTAGATCGCTTAATTATTGAAAAAATTCAATTGCAAAATGCCGAACAAGAGGGTATCGGAGTGACCAATAAAGAATTGGACAAAATTATTGGAGATATCGCCGGCAGAAATAAAATGACGTATGCTGAGTTCAAGGCAAAAATCATTGCTACGGGTATGTCGTTTGATCGCTATAAAGACACTCTCCGCGATGATGTAGTTGTCAGTCGCTATCGTGAGCGTTCAGTAGAATCAAAGATCAAAATCTCTGATGCAGAGATTGATAATTTTATTACTGATCGTCAACGTGCAATGCAAGGTAATGGCGCTCCACGATCAGCCCCTCCAGTTAAGGGTGCACCTGAAGAGATTGATGTAGCGCAAATTTTTATTCCGGTTGATCCCTCTGCTGGCGCTGGGGCTCAGGCTGATGCTAAGAAGCAGGCTGAAATTTTATTGCGAGACGCTAGAGGTGATGTCGACTTCTTGCAACTCGGTGCAGCAGCAGCAAAAGAGAATCCGAAAATTAAATTTCAGGATTTGGGTTACCGAGCCCCTGATCGCTTACCGCAATTATTTTATGAAGCCGTTAGAAATACCGGCGGTGGTCAGGTAGTCAATACAGTGGTTAAAAGTCCTGCGGGATATCATGTGCTCAAGGTGATTGATCGGCGTGCCATGAACGCTGCCGCACCTGCACAGCAACAGGCTGCAGCATCAGAGACCCCATCAACCCCTCAAAATATTCCAATCACGCAAACCCTAGCACGCCATATTTTGTTAAAAAATAGGCCTGGTTTATCGGATCAAGATGCGGAAAGACGCTTGCAGGGCTATCGTGATCAAGTGCGCGCCAAAACTGCTGATTTTGGTGAGTTGGCTAAAAAATATTCCGAGGATGGCTCAGCTGCTAATGGCGGAAATTTGGGCTGGATGGGGCCTGGAGATTTAGTCCCAGAATTTGAGCAAGCAATGAATCGATTGCAAATTGGCGAAGTTAGTAATCCAGTCAAATCCGAATTTGGTTGGCACTTGATTCAAGTACTCGAGCGTCGAGATGCGCAATTAACTGTTGAGAAGCAGCGAGAATTCGCGCGCGCGGCGATTCGCGAAAGAAAATTTGAGCAAGCCTATCAGGATTGGCTGCGTGAATTGCGTGACACAGCAACGGTCAAAATCCTGAATGTTGATGATGCAGCAAGCTCAGCCCCTCGTTAATCTGGTAATTACTACCGGCGAACCAGCTGGGGTTGGTCCTGAGGTTTCCATGGCTGCCGCCCAAGACTTTTTGGCAGAACAACCGAATGCACGCATTACTCTTTTGGGTGACCCAGATTTACTAAGGGTTGACTCAGAAATTGATCCAAGTATATTCAAACGCCTTACGGTTGACCCTGTTCCCTTAGTTGCTCCTTCAGCGCTGGGGCTCTTAAATTCTTCTAATGCTCCATACGTTCTCAGCATGCTTGATCAAGCTATAGATGCTTGCTTACAGGGGCGCTATGACGCAATGGTCACAGCGCCAATTCAAAAGAGCGTCATCAATGATGCTGGCATTTCTTTTACTGGCCATACAGAATATTTGGCACAGCATTGCAATACGCAGCATGTTGTCATGATGCTATGCGCTCCACTAGCAAAGGGTTTTTTAGGAATCAAGAGTCCTAGAGACTTGCGAGTTGCTCTAGTAACTACTCATTTGCCCTTGAGGGATGTGCCAGCTGCGCTTACATATGACCTGATTTTGGAAACAATTCAGATAGTTGACCAAGATTTAAGAGCCAAATTTGGTATTTCTAAACCCAAGATTCGAGTTGCCGGTTTAAACCCGCATGCAGGAGAAGCAGGCTATTTGGGCACTGAAGAGATGGAGTGCATTACACCTGCAATTGAATCTGCTAATCAGCAGGGCATTGATGTCACAGGACCTTATCCTGGGGATACGATGTTTGATGCTGGGGCACTTGAGCAAGTAGATGCTTTTATTGCGATGTATCACGATCAAGGCCTAGCCCCCTTTAAGTTTGTAAGCTTTGGCGGGGGAGTAAATGTGACTCTAGGCCTACCAATTATTCGGACTTCGGTTGATCATGGCACCGCTTTAGACATCGCTGGAAAAGGAATTGCAGACTCCGGCAGCATGTTAGATGCTCTCCGCTTGGCATATACCTTAGCTTTAAATACCCGAAAGCTAAATTAAGGCATGCATCGCGCGCGAAAACGTTTTGGTCAAAACTTCTTGCAAGATGATGGCGTTATTTACTCCATTGTGGCCTTAATTAAGCCTGCCCCAGAAATGCATGTGATTGAGATTGGCCCCGGTCTTGGTGCTTTGACGAGGCCTTTACTGAGAAACCTAGAGCAGCTTGATCTCTTGGAGATTGACCGCGACCTAGTTGCTTATTGGAATCAGCAAAATCTTGATGGCTTAAAAGTAATTGAAGGGGATGCTCTCCAATTTGATTTTTCAGAGTGGGCTAAAAATCGTACTGACAAAAAAGGACCATGTAAGGTAGTCGGTAATTTGCCCTACAACATTTCTTCTCCACTACTATTTCATCTTGTTGCCGCCGCAAATGATGTTGATGAGCAGATTTTTATGTTGCAAGCTGAGGTGGTGGAGCGAATGGTGGCCACAGCGGGTAGTTCTGAATTTAGTCGGTTATCAGTGATGATGCAGGCTCGCTACGATATGGAGCTTGTCTTGGAGGTTCCTCCCGAAGCATTTGATCCTCAGCCAAAAGTGAACTCGGCTGTAGTGCGCATGATTCCCCGCAAAGACTTTGATCTTAGTTCGACTCAATGGGGCACCTTAGAGCAGGTGGTGGCTGCAGCTTTTTCACAAAGAAGAAAAATGCTGCGAACCAATTTGCAGGCTTATGCTGAAAGATTGAAATTGACTGAGATTGAATTAAAGGCCAGAGCGCAAGATATTTCGGTTCAGCGCTATATTGAATGGGCTAAGATCTTAGCCGCTTAAATATTTTATTGGTAAGCGCTTGGATCAATGCGACGCATTTCAGCTTCGATCCAGCCTTCAACCTCTTGTTGCAACTGTTCACCAGATTTACCTTCGGAAGCAATAGCTGGGCCAATTGAGAAAATCACGGTACCAGGCTGTTTCAAAAAACTATTTTTAGGCCAGAAATTACCAGCATTATGTGCAATCGGAATAACTAAAGCACCAGTAGCACTTGCAAGGCGGGCGCCGCCTTTGCGGTATGGCTTTGTAGAGCCTCTGGGTGTTCTGGTGCCCTCTGGAAATAACATGATCCATTTACCTTCAGCTAATCGCTTGCGTCCCTGACTCGCAACTGAAAGTGCTGCAGTTTGTTTATTTGCTCTATCGATATGAATCATTTTGAGTAAAGCCAAAGCCCAGCCAAAGAAGGGAATCCAAAGTAATTCACGTTTGAAGACAAAACATAGCTGCTTTGGTAGTAAGGCAATGTAGGCGATTGTTTCATAAGCAGATTGATGTTTGCTCAAGATCACAATTGGTTGGTTGAGTACTGCAAGCATATTTTCCATGCCGCGAATTTCATAATGTATTCCGCAAAGATGCCAGAGCAGCCAAATCACCACCTTGTTCCAAAAGCCAATGAAGTTATAACGATGTTCTGGACTAAGGAAAGGGAAGGCCAGCATACATAACACTGACCAAATTGGAGTGAAGATGAGGAGAAAAAGAGCGAATAGTAGTGATCGAATAAAAGTCATCAGTTTTCTAAACCTTATCTTCGAGAAGTGAGTGTGCAAACGACAGCAAATCCGCATGAATTTGAGTGCCCTCAGGCAAATCCCCTTTGGCCAAAGTTTTCTCGCCCTTTCCGGTGAGAACGAGATGGGGGATCGCTCCTAGAGCTAAGCCGGCCTGAAGATCGCGCAATGAGTCCCCCACAATGGGCACCCCCAAAAGAGCTTGCGTACTATCGGTTTTTTTATAGCGTAGTGCGATCTCTTTCATGAGACCTGGCGCAGGTTTGCGGCAGTCACAACCATGCGCGTCTGTATGTGGGCAGAAGAAGATGCTATCAATATGACCGCCTAATGGCTGTAGCAATTTATCCATCTTGCTGTGCATGGCATGCAGGTCATTAATTGTGAAATAACCCCTTGATAAACCCGATTGATTGGTTGCCACAGCAATTTGGTAGCCTGCTTGATTCAGCAGTGCAATTGCCTCTAGGCTTCCTGGTATGGGAACCCACTCATCAATCGATTTCACATAATCATCACGGTCATCGTTGATCACGCCATCGCGATCAAGGATGATGAGTTTTGTGGAGCTAGTGCTCATGCCAATTTGCCGAGATCGGCAATGAGATTCATTTTCTGGTGAAGTTGTTGCAGGAGAGCTAGGCGGTTGTCGCGCAGTTCAGTATTGGGGTCCATCACCATTACATCGGCGAAGAACTGGTCAATGGGACCGCTTAAGGCAACCAGTGCTTTAAGGAGTTCAACGAATTGACGCTTCTCATAAGCAGTATTAAGTGCAGGGGTAATAGCTTCTAAAGTCTGATAGAGAGTTGCTTCGGCTGGTATTTGCAGTAACTTGCTAGAACAAGAAGCTGGAATAGGGGTATTCGTTTTCTTCAGAATATTGCTGATGCGTTTATTTGCTGCTGCTAGCTGAGCAGATTCTGCCAGAGCATTAAATTCGCGTAGGGCAGTTAAGCGCTCAATAAGATCGTTGATTTGTGCGGGACCTTGGCTGAGGACGGCATCAATTTCAGCACTAGTAAAGGGTTTTCCTGCAACAGATTGATCGCGCAAGTAGGCACGCAAGCGCTCAATAATGAACTCATATATCGCTGCAGCATTTGCCTTTTCTTGAACATCTTTTTGTGGAAATTGACTACGAGATAATTCAATTAACTCTGGCAGGCTCAAGGAGAGATTTTTTTCCAAGAGCAGGCGGCAGATACCTAGAGCGTGGCGGCGTAAAGCGTAGGGATCTTTATCGCCAGTTGGAGCAAGGCCTACACCCCAGATGCCAACCAAGGTTTCAAGCTTATCAGCAATCGCTAAGATGGTGCCGGTAGGGGTTTGCGGTAATGTGTCGCCCGCAAAGCGAGGCATGTAATGTTCACTGCAAGCAGCGGCAACGTCACTGTGCTCTCCGTCATGAGTGGCGTAGTAACGACCCATAATGCCTTGCAGCTCTGGAAATTCACCGACCATGTCGGTTAGTAAGTCTGTTTTTGCAATTTCTGCAGCTCGGCTTGCAAGGGCTTCATCTGCAGAGAGTTTTTTTGCAACACCCACTGCGATTGCCTGAACACGTTTACTGCGCTCTAGCTGAGTACCTAACTGATTGTGATAAACCACTTTACCCAAATCAGCAACGCGTGATGCTAAAGGACGCTTTTGATCCTGCTGGAAGAAAAAGCGCGCATCTGAAAGGCGGGGCCGTACAACCCTTTCATTTCCAGAAATAATCGCATCAGGCTTAGCGGTTTCAATATTAGAAACAATCAAAAAGCGATTGCGCAACTTGCCATTTTGATCTGTCAGCGCAAAGTATTTTTGATTGGTCTGCATCGTGAGAATCAAGCACTCTTGTGGTACTTCTAAGAATTCTTGATCAAAGAGACATTCATAAACTACTGGCCACTCAACCAAAGCTGTTACTTCATCCAAGAGGCTGTCTGGCATTAAGACAAGATCACTGCCAGCAGCTTTTAAAAGAGCAGATTCAATTTGTGCCCTACGTTTGTTAAAGCTCGGAATAATTTTGGCTTTAGTTTGCAAATCATTTTCATATTGATCTGCTGAGGCAATGGTGAGATTTCCTGGGGCTAGGAAGCGGTGGCCTTCTGTAAGATTTCCAGCATAAATCCCTAGGCTATTAATATTGAGAATTTGGTCACCATGCAAAGCCAAGATTCGATGGGCTGGGCGAGCAAACTGAACATCGGCCAACTGCCCATCTTTTTGTAGCACTTGATAGTACATCATTTTGGCAATTGGTAATTTGCTGAGTGTTTGCTCAAGAGCTGTCTGTGCAGTTTGATTCAGTGCTGCACCAGGAGCAATGACGTTCAGATATAAAGCCTCGTTTTTTCCTTCGCCTGATTTCTCCAGGGTAGAGAGGTGAATATCACCATAACCAAGAGCACTCAATTTTTTGAGTAAAGGCGCTGTTGCTTGTCCTTGAGCATCGAAGGCGATGCTCGTTGGTAATAACTTCTCGCGCACAGGATAGTCTGGTGCCTGATTCAAAACATTGCTGATCTGTACTGCTAAGCGACGGGGTGTTGCAAAACTAGTAGCTTGCGAATCTGCTGTTGCCAAACCAGCAGCTTTTAAAGCGGAGAAGATGCCTTCACCGAATGCATCGCCTAAGCGGCGAAGTGATTTGGGCGGAAGCTCTTCTGTAAATACTTCAATCAACAGAGTGGCTAATTGAATCGGATTATTAGTAGTGCTCATATTGCTTGGCGTTGACACATTGGGAATCCCAGTTTTTCTCGAGATTCAAAGTAGGCTTGCGCTACTGAGCGTGACAGGTTGCGAATGCGACCAATATAGGCTGCACGCTCTGTAACAGAGATAGCGCCACGAGCATCAAGTAGATTGAAAGTATGCGCTGCTTTAAGAACCATCTCGTAGGCGGGTAAAGCCAATGGCACTTCCATGAGACGTTTTGCTTCACTCTCGAAATTTGTAAAGTTTGCAAATAGCAAATCCGTATTGGAGTGTTCGAAGTTATAGCAAGACTGTTCGACTTCATTTTGGTGATAAACATCACCATAGGTAATGCCATCAGCCCAAACTAGGTCATAAACATTTGAGCAGTTTTGAATGTACATCGCAAGACGCTCAATACCGTAGGTGATCTCACCAAGAACGGGCTTGCAGTCAAGACCGCCGACTTGCTGGAAATAGGTGAACTGCGTCACCTCCATGCCGTTTAACCAAACTTCCCAACCCAGCCCCCAGGCACCTAATGTCGGGTTCTCCCAGTCATCCTCCACAAAGCGCACATCATTCTCTTTTAGATCAAGACCCAAAGCTGCTAGAGAGCCAAGATACAGTTCCAGAATATTTTCTGGTGCAGGCTTTAGGACAACTTGATATTGATAGTAGTGCTGTAGTCGGTTGGGATTTTCTCCGTAGCGACCATCTTTCGGTCGACGCGAAGGTTGGACATAAGCAGCCTTCCAAGGCTCGGGACCAATCGCCCGCAGGAAGGTTGCAGTATGAGATGTCCCAGCGCCAACCTCAAGGTCGATAGGTTGCAACAGGGCGCAACCTTGTTGGTCCCAATAATCTTGTAGTTTGAGAATGATTTGCTGAAAAGTAAGCATGTTTAACCTGGCTAAGCCATTGATTTTACATGGCTAGCAAGGGTGACGGCTAAAAGTCGCTAAAAACGACGATGACGAATCAAGCCCCAGATCAGTAAGAGACAAGAAATACTCAAAATCGGCAAATTGCCCCACATGACATAGGGCGTTTTTCCGGTGTAAGCCTGAACTCGAGTGCTTAGGGTGCCTTGTATGAACTCTGGAAGTACTTGCAATACTTTGCCATCTGGACCTAATACTGCCGTAATGCCAGTATTGGTGGCTCTTAAGGCAGGCAAGCCAGTTTCTAGAGAGCGTAATTGGGAGAGGCGCAATTGTTGCGTCGGTGCCTGAGACTTACCAAACCAAGCAAGATTTGTCAGGTTAATCAATAGGTTGGTGGGCTTGGGATTATTTCGAATTCGACTAGCTAGCTCACCACCAAATACATCTTCATAGCAAATGGTGACAGCGGCATAAACCGGATCTTGATTTTTTCTGTGGATGATGAAATTTTCTTGAGCATTTCCACCGCGCGCAAAATCACTTAATGGAACACTAAAAGCATTTACGAACCAATGAAAGCCTGGGGGAATGAACTCTCCAAAAGGCACCAAATGATTTTTGTCATATCGATAGGGATTCTCTGAAGGAGAGAGTCCAAGGGCGCGATTTGAAAACTCTTGGGGTTTGGGGTCTCGGCCAATGACGCCAAATAGCAAATTGCTGCCAGTGGAATTTGCGAAGCTTTGCAAGCTCTCAAGTAGACCATTGGGTAAATTATTTTCAGGCCAAGAAAAAGCAGTCTCTGGAGCAACAATTAATTCTGCATTGGATTGCAGCATGGTAGAGCTGTAAAAATGAATTTGTTGTAGTACGCCTTCGGGTTTGAAGATCAGGCTCTGTGAGAAATTGCCTTGAATGAGCTCAACTGTGACTGGCTCGCCAATCGGCTTAGTAAAGGACCATTGGTTTGCTGCAACCATAATGCAGCCCAGAAGAAAAAGTGTTGAAGTCGTATAGGCAACATACTTTTTGAGCTGAAAGATTTGCCAGGAGACATACACCACCAAAAAGGTGCATGCTAACCCGCCAAAATAAGGTGCCATTGCTGCAAAAGGCCCATTAACCTGGGATTCAGCAAGACCCATCCATGGAAAGCCTGTGAATAATTCACCACGTAAATATTCACTGACTACCCAGCTGGCGGCTAAAAATAAACCTGTGAAGCGAGAATATTTAAAGCAATGAAGCGAGAAACACGCTACCGAAAAATACAGGGAAACATAAGCAGATAGTAAAAAAACAGCCGCACAAGATAGGAGAGCATTCATTCCGCCTACATCATGCAGGCTAATGTAGAGCCACCATAGACCGACTACAAAGTAACCAAGCCCAAAAACCATTCCTGAGAAAAGATAGTGTTTGCGTAAACCTTGATTTTGCAAACTGAAGCGCCACCACACTAAACTCAGCAGTGGAATTTGAATCCAACCGCCGTAAGGAAGTTCCGCAGCAAGCGCAATCAGCGCGCCCAGAATAAAAAGCGTAAAGAATGCTAAAGCATTAGGGTTGAAGCGATCCTTACTGGAATGCAAATCAAGCAAGGCAATTCTCAGTCAAGTTTTTTAGGAGTTTGGCGAGCCAACAAAATATGAATCTGCCGAGGATCCGCACGAAGTACCTCAAATTCGATGCCATCGATTGCAATTCGCTCGCCAATTTTGGGAACGCGCCCCAGTTTTTGTACAACTAGGCCAGCAACTGTTTCGATATCCTCTTCTGCGAATTGTGTACCCAGAGCTTCATTGAGCTGATCTAGCTCAGTAATTCCTTTGACACGAATATCGCCATTGTCCAAAGAGATGATGTTATCTGCTTCCTCGTCAATATCGTGCTCATCTTCAATGTCGCCAACAATTTGTTCAAGAACATCTTCAATGGTGATAATTCCCGCTACACCACTATATTCATCGACAACGATCGCCAAATGATTGCGGTTGTCTTTAAAGTCACGCAAGAGAACACTCAAGCGCTTTGATTCCGGAATGAATACTGCGGGACGTAACCAGTCGCGTACCTGGAAATCTTTTTCACTTGCATGGCGGAGCAAATCTTTTGCTAACAAGATGCCGATCACGTTATCACGACTACCTTCAAAGACAGGAAAGCGTGAATGAGCGGCTTCGATCACACTTTTGATGAGTTCGTTGAGGGGTTGATTGATATCAATCCAATCAATTTGTGCGCGGGGTACCAAAATATCTCGTGCGCACAAGCGACCTACTTGAAATACCCCCTCAATCATAGAGAGTGCATCTGCATCAATTAAGCCCTCAGTTTGGGCTTCGCGCAGTGTGGCAATGAGTTCTTGGCGACGTTCGTTAGGACTGGATGGCTCGGGCGTTAAAAATTCCGCCAAGCGATTTAAAAGAGATTTATTGGGGTCAGGCATGTTGCAAGAATAGCGTAGAAATATGTTGAATCGTTAAATGGGCCGTTGATAGGCAGTTATTGATCTAGGTAAGGGTTTGGAAAACCCAGATTTTGCAGGATTTTGACCTCTAAGCCCTCCATCTTTACAGCATCCTTTTGTGATTCATGATCGTAAGCCTGTGCATGCAAGCAACCATGGACGATGAGGTGCGCTAAATGGGCTTTTAAGGTCTTATTTTGATTTTTAGCTTCTTTCTGAATAACCGGTAGACAAAAAATAATATCCGCAGTCAAACTATTTTTAGATAAGTCATACGGAAAAGTTAAAACATTGGTTGCATAGTTTTTTTTGCGAAAAGCGAAATTCAGTTTTTTGCCTTCCGCTGCATTTACGAAGCGCAGAGTAAGTAAGCCGCTATGATCGGTTGCGGCTCTTACCCATTTTTTCATCAGCATGGATGAAGCTGTCTTTGCTAATGCTACCTCAATAGTAGGACTCGCAAACTGAATATCGATATTGAGTTTAGTGGGCATATGCTTGAACCAGTTCGCCTCTCAGGGTGTAGTTGAGCACTTCTGTGATGCGAATGTCCACAATTTGTCCAATCAAGGATTCAATATCCTGATCAGGCACTGTGAAATGAACCACTCGATTATTCTCCGCACGACCTTGTAGATTAACCCCATCCTTTGCCAGGCCTTCGATCAAAATTTTCTCTGTATTACCCAACATTCTTTGACTAATGTGATTGGCTTGACTCTCAACGAGAGCCAGCAGCGTTTGTAGTCGTTTGAGTTTAGTTTCATAGGGGGTGTCATCGCTCAGGTTTGCAGCTGGGGTCCCGGGACGAGGACTAAAGATAAAGCAAAAGCTGTTATCGAACCCTAGTTCTTGCACCATCTTTAAAAGCTTTTCAAAATCAGCTTCCGTTTCACCTGGAAAACCAACAATGAAATCACTGGATAAAGTGAGGTCTGGGCGCACTGCTCGCATCTTGCGAATGATGCTTTTGTATTCCAGTGCTGTATAGCCACGTTTCATAGCAGAGAGAACAGAGTCTGATGCATGCTGCACAGGGAGATGTAAGTGACTCACTAGCTTCGGAACCTTTGCATACACATCAATCAGGCGCTGAGTAAATTCTTTTGGATGACTCGTGGTGAAGCGTATCCTTTCGACCCCAGGAATATCAGCAATGTATTCGATCAGCAATGCAAAGTCAGCAATCTCATCCGTACCGCCCATTTGCCCAAGATAAGCATTGACGTTTTGTCCCAGCAATACGATTTCTTTTACGCCTTTACTTGCAAGCCCTGCCACCTCGGTGAGGACATCATCAAAGGGTCTTGAGACTTCCTCGCCTCGCGTATAGGGAACTACGCAGTAACTGCAGTATTTGGAGCAGCCTTCCATAATTGAAACATAGGCAGACCCGCGGGTTTGCCTTGAGGCGGGTAAGTGATCAAACTTTTCAATTTCCGGAAAAGAAATATCTACCTGCGATACGCCAGTCTTCCGACGTTGGGCAAGCAGATCCGATAAGCGATGCAAGGTTTGCGGACCAAATACTACGTCCACATAAGGCGCACGACTCACAATTTGTTGACCTTCTTGACTAGCGACGCAACCACCAACACCAATTAGTAAATTGGGCTTGGTTTTTTTGAGTTCACGTAAGCGACCGAGATCAGAAAAAACTTTATCTTCGGCTTTTTCACGAATTGAACAGGTATTCAGAAGTACCACATCGGCATCTTCGGGTTTATCTGTGAGCTCCATGCCGTCATCGGCATGTAAGAGGTCGGCCATCTTACCCGAGTCATACTCGTTCATTTGACAGCCGAAGGTTTTGATATAGAGCTTTTTCATATGCCGTTCTCAGGTTTATAGCTGGGGGCGAAGCTCAGATTTTACTGTTTATAAGAATCGATACGCCAGAATTGTTATAAATGTGGGCGGAAGCGCAGCTAGGAATAGATAGAGAGCAGAAACTGCGCCACCTGGGAAGTGTTGACGCAAGATAGCGATGCCTGCTGGGTTTGGTGCATTTGCAATCACAGTGAGACCTCCACCAGCAACAGCGCCTCCTACCAAGGCGAGTTTAAATTCAAGAGATGTTCCGGTAACGAGAGAGCCAAGATAGGTCAGCGCAGCATTATCAGTAATTGCTGTGAGAGCGAGGCTGCCATAAAACACTGCGCTGGGGCTCATGTTTGAGAGGATGGGTTGTAGCCACCATCCTTGAAGGGCGCCCAAGACCACCAATCCACCCAAGAAGAATCCAACCAATAAAGCTTCCTTGAGAATGAGTGGGCTCTGATGCTTGGGATATGCAGTGGTATATCCGATAAAAAATAGTAGCAACCACATAAAAATCGTGGGGTCGTGAGCAAACACCACTACACCAAGCAAAAAGAGTAAGTGCACCAAAATCACTGCTGCTGGAATTTTTATCGATTTTCCAGGACTCCCTGAATCAATCAACTGCTTTTGGAATATCAGCGTCGCGCACAATGCATTAATAAATATGGCAACACAAGATTCAATACCAAAGTTGGCAAACATAAAGCCCGAACTCCAGCCCCAAGTTGAAGCTACCATGAGCACAGGTGGGGCTGCGAAGTTGGTTAATGTTCCGCCAATCGAAATATTGACGAACAGAACTCCGAGAGTGCCAAATAATAGGGCTTTTGAGCATTGATGTTTATAAACAAGGTCGCGCAATAAAAAAGCAGCCAAAGTCATTGCTGCAGGCTCAGTAATCAGAGAGCCCAGCAAGGGTGTGATGCAGAGGGTTAAAAAATAAAGGGCAGGTGTGGCTCTCATGCGCAATCCAAGCTGCAATCCTTTAGCGAGTAGCTGCAAGATTTCAGTAGAGATATACAGAATCGGTTTGCTACCAGCCACAATCATGATGGCAAAAACAAATAAGGGCTCGGTAAAGTTGCGTTTATCTAGATAATCTTTTGCGGTATCCAAATTTCCGATCAGGGAGATGTAGATAAATAAAATGGCAGCCCAAAAGCCAAAGACAACCTCTACTTCGCCCAACAGATGCCATAGTCCGGCATGGGAGGGGGATCTTTTTGCAAGGGATTCAAAATACGCAGTGCAGAAGGTATGCAACACAGCAATTGCAAAAATAATGCTGGCACCAAGCTCTATCGGGGTAAAGTTCATAGCAGAATGGTAGCAAATGATGAAGTACTTCAATAGATTGTTACTTTAGGAGATTTTGGTGAAATTAAAGATTGGGTATCAAGACCTTATAGCCCAGGCAATGGCTGAAATTGAAACGGTATCTGTAGAAGAGGCAGGTGCTTTATTGGAGAATCCAGACACTGTCTTTGTAGACATACGAGATGTTCGTGAATTAGAGCGAGATGGCATGATTCCTAACGCTCTGCATGCTCCCCGTGGCATGCTGGAATTTTGGGTTGATCCTGAAAGCCCGTATTTCAAACCTATCTTTGGTGAAGGCAAGCATTTAGTTTTATATTGCGCCTCTGCTTGGCGCTCTGCGTTGGCCACGCAAACTTTGCAAAAAATGGGTGTACCCAGAGTGTCGCATTTAGAGGGTGGTTTTGGTGCCTGGAAGAAAGCGGAGCTGCCTACGGCGGCTAAAGTGAGTAAGCCACATACTGCTTAATAGCAAATAAATTCTGAGTTGAAAGGTTGATATGAGAAAAGTACAGTCGCAGTTTGGCGATGGGCCGCTACAGCAAAAACTGCTTGTAGATGACTTGCAATTTCTATCCGATGCAGCGCTTGATCAGGGCGGTAGTGGATCAGGCCCTAATCCTCACGAATACTTAGGCGCTGCCTTGGCTGCTTGTACAAGCATGACTTTGAAAATGTATGCCACTCGTAAAGCAATGGGCTTGGAGAATGCAATTGTGACTGTAGACATTGAGCGAAGCGATGATATAGAGAAATTCACCCGCGATATCACGCTAGTCGGAAATTTAAGCCTTGAAGAAAAAGCGCGTTTGCTAGAGATTGCCAACAAATGTCCTATACATAAAGCTTTATCCGGAGAGATCCAAATAAAAACCCAGCTTGTAAATTAATACAAGCTGGGCTCGGTTTACGCTACTGCAATACTATTTTTAATTCGGAGCTGCAGCAGGCTGATTTGTTTTTCCAGCGTTGTAGCCAGCATTGTATTCAGAGGCTTGGTTTTTCTTGTAGGCATCATATACATAGCCAGATGCTGCACCAACTGCTGCGCCACCGACTGCGCCCCAAATCGGGTTGCCATGGAAAATAGCGGTGCCGACTGCACCTGCAGCTGCACCAATACCAGCGCCTGAAAGTGTGCGCTGTTCAGTATTACTCATATTAGAGCAGCCAACGATTGCTAAGGTTGCTGCCGTAATCGCGATAATTTTTTTCATATCAACTGATCCTTTAAATGTATTTTGAACTAGCTAGATGTGCCGATTATTTTCGGGCGCAAGGAAAACGTGAAGCCAAGAAGCCTAGGAAAACGCCTGCTGCTGGTTTATCAGCTACTTGAGGATTTTCTTGTGCGAACTTTACAAAGTCACTAATGACTTGATCACGTGATGGCGCAGGTTGCTTAACGCAAATAAATGGCTTGGCGCGCTGCGGGTGTCGAGTTGCCAAATAGGTTTCATAGACCGCAGTTGTGAAGCCCACACAATAGCTTCGTGATTCCGGGCTTGCAGGGAGTTTGCAAACGCTACTTAATTCTTGAGTGCTCAGCACTTTGATGGTTTCTTGAGCCTGGGTCAGGCCAGAAAATGCTGCGAGCGCAGCTAAAACAACGAGGACTTTCTTCATGGGTTCTCCCTTAAGTGTGTGAAAAATCATCATAACCGATCCATTTTATCGTTTGCGCCTCAGTAATGACTCCAGACCTAGGTCTTACCCTAGTCTTACTTATAATGGGTCATGGCTATATATGAACTAGACGGATACACCCCTCAATTATCTGAAGGCGTATGGGTTGCTGAAAGCGCGGAAGTAATTGGCAAAGTAGAGCTGCATAAAAATGCCAGCATCTGGCCAAAGGTTGTGATTCGTGGCGATAATGATCTGATTCAGGTTGGCGAGGGCAGCAATGTGCAAGACGCATCTGTTTTGCATACTGATCCTGGCTATCCACTCTTGATTGGTAAGCATGTCTCGGTTGGACATCAAGTGATGTTGCACGGTTGTGAAATCGGCGATGGTAGCTTAATTGGAATTGGTGCGGTGATCTTGAATGGCGCAAAAATTGGTAAGAACTGCCTCGTTGGGGCAGGCGCTCTCGTTACTGAGGGAAAAGAATTTCCAGAAGGCTCCATGATTATTGGCTCTCCTGCCAAAGCGGTGAAGGCCCTGAGCCCTGAGCAAATTGCGGGTATCGCTGATATCGCGGGACGTTACGTAAAAAACGCACAGCGTTACATCAAATCCCTAAAGAAAATAGCTTAACTCCAAGCGAAGTCAATTGCTCTACGTATTCAATGTCGTTTTACCCGTTTTTGCTCTCATACTCATAGGGTATGTTTGTGGCCGTACTGGTAAGTTGGGGGTAAGCGCCTCTATTGAGCTAAATCGTTTTGTGGTCTGGCTTGCATTACCAGCCCAGTTATTTAATTTTGCGGCAACTAGTGGTTGGCAAACACTGTGGCAACCAGAATTCATTTTTGCTTTCCTGATGAGTTGTTTTCTGGTTTTTATCCTCGTCCTTGGTGTGAGCTGGTATCGCACTCATGATTTAGCAGCATCGAGTTTTGATGGGCTATCTGCCTCTTACTCGAATACTGGATACATGGGCATTCCCCTCTGTGCATTGGCATTGGGGCAAGATGGTTTAGCGCCGGCGATTATTTCTACTTTTATTGTGTTTGTAATGTTTGCCTTAGCGACTGTGTTGATTGAGGTGGGCATGTTGTCGCATAAAAAATCCCATGAAGTCATACTGAGTGTTCTCAAATCTTTATGTACAAACCCTTTACTCATAGCACCAGTCGCAGGCTTACTTTGGGCTGCAAGTGAATTTCAGATGTATGGGCCTGCATCACAAGTAATTGCTTTTCTAGCGGCTGCTGCCACCCCCTGTGCCTTGGTCTCAATTGGTTTATTTCTGACGCAAAAAAGCGACTCCCTTCCAGCTCAGGCATGGAGTATTAGTTTTGCCAAACTCATTATTCAACCGTTGGTAGCATGGTGTATTGCTGCCCAAATTTTGGATTTGCCCACACTTTGGGTAAATGCGATTGTGATTTTGAGTGCATTGCCAACGGGGACGGGGCCTTTTATGTTGGCACAGTATTACAAAGCAGATGGGAGCGTGATTTCTCGTGTTGTATTAATTACTACTATGGGTTCCCTGGTAACACTCTCACTATTTCTATGGAGCAACAGTAGGATTTGATCCTTCGGCATCTATTTGGTTTTCCCAGGACGCATCGATAAATGCCGGCAACTTCATGCACTCACCAAAGATTCTCATGAGTGTGGGGTAGCAACTAGTATCCATTTGACTGCTTAGGGCATTAAATAATTGGGGCACAAGGCAGATATCGATCAAACCCGGTTGATCACCATAAGCAAAGCGGCCTACTCGAGAATCCTTGCCGAGCTGCTTTTCTAGACTTTCAAGCCCTAGATGCATCCAATGCTGATACCAAATATCTTTATTTTCTTTGCTGATACCCAATTGCTTTATTAAATAGCGCAATACACGCAGGTTGGTAATGGGGTGAATATCGCTGGCGATGTCCATGGCGAGTGAGCGCACCCAAGCACGATCCACTAACACTTTTGGAAGTAAAGCGGGTTCAGCGTGAATTTCTTCAAGGTATTCAATAATGGCTAGCGATTGATGAATAGAATTTTTTCCATCATCTAGTAGGGGAACTAAGCGATTCGGATTTTTATCTGCATACTCTGCTGATTGTTGATCGCCACCATGCTTATTTAGGTGCACCGGAATAACTGCATAGTCCACGCCCTTGAGGTTTAGAGCAATCCGAACTCGAAAGGCGGCGGAGCTACGCCAAAAACTATAGAGCTTGGTTTGCATAGAGAGTTTTTGCTAAAGACATGGAGATGAGTATATTCACAGGCAGCAATTTAGGTAAGAGCGTATTTAAAGTGCTTTAGACTTATTGCCATGGAAGAGATTAATTTCTGGATTGGCGTGATAGCAACCATGGCATTTGCTGTGACAGGCGTTCTAGCAATTGCTGATCGTGGGGTCGACCTTTTTGGGGTGTTGGTGCTAGGGCTAATTACCGCAATTGGTGGGGGTACGATTCGAGACATTATTTTAGAGGCCCCCATCTTTTGGTCAGAAAACCAAATCTACGTTTGGCTAGCTTTGGGTGCAGGCGCACTTACCTTTTTTGCTGAATCTTTTTTTACTCAGCCACAAATTTATCGTTGGATGTTGTATATCGATGGCTTTGGCGCAGCGCTGTTTGCTATTCAAGGAGCCAATAAGGCCTGGATCATGAACTTTGGTTTGCCTGTTGCACCCGTGATCTTGGGCGTAATTACCGCAATTGGCGGAGGCTTATTGCGAGATGTGTTGGCTGGACGCAAAACGCTCTTGATGTCACATGAACTCTATGCAATTCCGGTGACCTTGGGTTGTTGCGCTTACGTACTGATTTTGAACTTTATTCCGCAATATGCACTAGAGGGTTCTGTGATTTGTATGTTCTGTATTTTTAGCTTACGTGCAGCAGCGATTTATTGGGATCTCCATGTTCCCAAAATGTTTATTACTAAAACGCGTTAATTGCGCTGTCACTTCGTGGACCCAATCCCCATGCGATTAGACGCTAGGCTTAGGCATGTGGCTTGAATGCCTCTAGTTTGCATATTTCTCGGGAAAACCCCGAGTCGTTTTGATGGGGAATTACCCTAAGTAGTCGATTTCTTTGATTTTTTTCAAAGCATAATCGACCCGTTGTTTTTTATTTCAATAAAAATAGTTAGGAGCTACTGATGTCAACATCAACTAAAGCAGCCCCAATGACCGCCGAAGAACGCAAAGTCATTTTTGCATCCTCATTGGGCACGGTTTTTGAGTGGTACGACTTTTATCTTTACGGTTCTTTGGCTGCCGTTATTGCCAAGCAGTTCTTCTCAGGCTTAGATGCTGGCTCAGCCTTCATTTTTGCTTTGTTGGCGTTTGCTGCTGGTTTCATCGTGCGTCCATTCGGTGCATTGGTGTTTGGCCGCTTGGGAGATTTGATCGGGCGTAAATATACCTTCTTGGTCACCATCCTCTTGATGGGTGGCGCAACCTTCATTGTGGGTATCCTTCCTAACTATGCAACTATTGGTGTTGCTGCTCCAGTGATCTTGATTGCATTGCGTATGCTTCAAGGTTTGGCTTTGGGCGGTGAGTATGGTGGTGCTGCCACTTATGTTGCAGAACATGCCCCTCATGGCAAGCGTGGTGCCTACACAGCTTGGATTCAGACAACTGCAACTCTTGGTTTGTTCCTCTCCTTGCTCGTGATTTTGTTCACACGTGAATTTACTGGCCCAGACTTTGAAGTTTGGGGCTGGCGTGTTCCTTTCATCGTTTCTATCGCATTGCTGGCTGTATCTGTATGGATTCGTTTGTCCATGAATGAATCACCAGCCTTCAAGAAGATGAAAGAAGAAGGCAAACTATCAAAGTCACCTTTGGGCGAGTCATTCGGTCAATGGAAGAACTTGAAGATTGTGATCTTGGCATTGTTTGGCCTGGTTGCAGGTCAGGCAGTGGTTTGGTACACAGGTCAGTTCTATGCTTTGTTCTACCTCACCCAAGTGTTGAAGGTGGATGCTAAGACTGCAAACTTATTGATTGCTGCTTCATTGGTCATCGGTACACCATTCTTCGTGGTATTCGGTAGCTTGTCAGATAGGATTGGTCGTAAGGTCATCATCATGACTGGTTTGTTATTGGCTGTAATTACTTACATTCCTAACACACCAGTTTCAGTGTTTAATGCCTTGACCCACTTTGCTAACCCAGCGTTAGAAAAAGCAATGGCTACTGCACCAGCAACCATTACTGCTGATCCAGCAGAATGTACTTTCCAGTTCAACCCAACGGGTACAGCGAAATTCACAAGTTCTTGCGATATTGCAAAACAAGTGATGGCCTCTAACTCTGCTAGCTATACAACTATTCCAGCGCCAGCAGGAACTGTTGCTGTAGTGAAAATCGGTGATGTAGAAATCCCTGGCTATTCTTCTAAGGGTCTTGACCCTGCTGAAGCTAAAGCAAAGGATGCTGAGTTCAAGAAAGCAATTCGTGAAGCTTTGAACAAAGAAGGTTATCCAGCTAAAGCTGATCCAGCACAAATTAACTATGTTGCTGTATTGCTCTTGTTGGTTTACTTAGTGCTTTTGGTAACCATGGTTTATGGTCCAATCGCTGCGATGTTGGTGGAAATGTTCCCAACCCGCATTCGCTATACCTCTATGTCCTTGCCATACCACATTGGTAACGGTTGGTTCGGTGGCTTGTTGCCAACGATCTCCTTTGCCTTGGTAGCGCAAAACGGTAACATTTACTACGGTCTCTGGTACCCAATCATCATCGCTGCGATGACATTGGTAATCGGTACACTGTTTGTTAAAGAAACCAAAGACGTAGATATCTACGCACGTGACTAAGAAGATTTACTAAGCTTCTGTAGTCTGCATCAAATAAGAAACCCGATCAGCAATGGTCGGGTTTTTTTATTCCCACAAATTTTGTTGATTACGGCTTTGGAGTAGATTGCGATTTTGCTGGGCAATGGAAAGCTCTCTTGGTCCGGGGATGAGCTTGATTTGTGCGCCAGCAGTCAATATTCCCGTTTTTAAGACGCGTAGATACCAGCCGCTAAAGCCGGATTGCAACATCGCTTTGACGGCGCCTTTATAACCGACTGTGGCATTGAATTTAAAGCAGGGCTCACGAAGTTTGACTACTCCAAATTCGAGCTCTCCAATTTGGAGTATGTCCCCCACAAATACCTCAGTTTCTAGCAAGCCCTCAATCGTGAAATTTTCGCCTATCGCTCCGTACTCTAGAGCGGTCAACTTCTTTGTTTCACGAGTCAAGAGTTGATTCCAAAATGCGTAGTGCTCAGCCGGATAAGCGTAGATCGCTTTTTCAATCCCGCCATGAGCACTGAGGTCTGCTTGTTCATCACCCTTTACACCTAATACGCCAATCTCGACTGAGGTAGGATTTTGTAGGTTACTAATACTCTTCTTATGAATCGCTGAAGCAACAGATTGGTAGTTGGGGTGATGGTCGCCAAAAAGCGATACAACTTTGCCTGCAGATATGGAGAGTAGTTTCATGGGAGGGTGATGTAGGGTTTAGTGACTAAGGTTTAATAGCGGCAGCGGGCTTCATTTTTGTATTTTGTGAAATACACAATGAGATCTGCTTCGGATTTGTATTGGGTGTAATAAATTACGGCACGCGCATTAGTTTTGTATTTTGTATAAAATCAGACTCCTGGATCAGTTTCAGAGGAGTATTGAGTCTCATAAACAATACAGTTTGCCTCGGATGCATACTTCGTTACATAGACCTTGGCGCTGGCTTCAGATGGGTAGCTAGTGATGTAAATTTGCGCTGCTGATGTGCCTAATGGCAATAGGGCGCTCAAAATGCAGAAAGAAACGAGTACATTGGGATGGAATCGCATCCCTCTATAGTAAGACTTAAAGCCAATAAGAGTCGATTAGCTCTCTAAATCTTCGCTGCTATCGTCAATCCGATATTCCACTTTCATCTTTTTAAAGACAGGCTGACCCATCAAATTCTTATCGTGCGCAGCTGGGTCTGTTAAATAGCAGTATCCGTAAAACGGGATCGGCTCTCTCTCAAACAGCTCTCGATCTTCAGTTGTAAAGGTGGTCATTTGTTTCTCCCCATTTCAATAGCGCTTGATACCCCACAAGCAGCCTCATTTTTCAGGAAGAAATATGACATTTCTACCGCCGCTCAAAATATTTTTCCATTAAAAAATCAGCCCCACATTTTTAGGTCTTCCAAACACCAGCAGACGCTAACTTGTCATAAATCCATCGCTAAAGTGACTTAATTTCACCCTATATTGTTGAAGTAGGTGGGTCGCAAATGATTTCTAAAAAAGGGGTGGCGATGAATAAGTTCAATGCTTTCATATTGGTATCTGCAATGTCTTTTTTTGCTGGGCTCGTGAGTGCTAGCACCCTTGGTGTTGGAGATCCAATACCAAAAACTGAGCAAGTGATTTCCTATCTCAATCAAGCCCTTAATCAAGAACAAGCCTATTAATTTACTCACAGGAGCTATAAATGCCATATCAATTTATTAAAAGTAAGCCACGCCTCAGTTTTGTTGTGCTGACTGCGCTTTGTGTGGGTATCGGAGTTGTTGCTACTCAAGTTCAAGCCAATATTCAAGATCAATCTGAGATTGCATTAAGCAACCCTCATCAGATCCCTGATGAATTGAATCCGCGCTTTCGTCGTCTAGAGGACCGACTGGATGTTGTCAAGCAAGAGCTCAAGGACTTGTTAGGCGCGACCAAGGAGGTGCAAGCAGATGAGGCGGAAACAGTTCATAGCCTTGCCCTGAAGGGTTCTGCGGGGAGCCCTGCGCCCGTATACGACTATACGACGGGAACCTCAAATTAATTTATTCAGCATTCATGAGATACGTGCAGGAAAACCACCCTCGGGTGGTTTTTTGCTATTCTTCAATGGTTTATTTCACTCATAAAGCCCATCAATGAAATGGATTTTTTCCGCAACGCTGTTTCTATGTTGTCTGCAAGCATTTGCTCAAGAATCTGGCAATCCTTTTGATGTACAAACTACCGTTAATGCAATTGATGGCCGCTTTCAAATTCATGCCAGCTATCTTGTGCCGATCAATCTGTGCAATGCCTTTGCATTTCTAAGTGACTATGAGGATGCTAAAAATATTCCGGGTATCACAGAGTCAAAAGTGATTTCAAGGTCGGGCAATAGAGTGCGGGTACAGCGAGTGGTTGAGGAGCAAATCTTGTTTATCCCGATTGAAATTCAGTCGGTGATTGAATACACGGAGACCCCAAATCGACAATTGAATTTTGAGCAAATTAGTGGAGATACAAAGTATTACAAGGGTACTTGGAAGTTGTTCCCAGACAAAGGTAAAACAATTTTTAGGTATGAGTCTCTGGTGGAGCCAAATTCGATGATTCCAAATGTGGTGATTGAATACTTCATGAAACATAGCATTCGCAGTCGGTTCGAAGTAATGGCTGAGCGTGCATCCCAAAGGAAGTTTCCCGGAAACTTGGTCTGCGATTAGCTTTTATTGATATGTTGGAAAATTGATAGGCCAAACCTGAAAACTGAAAAAGTGATTAAGGGTGGCCAGTCGGCTAAAAAAGATTACTTACTCCATTTTTCTTCCATAGCTTGAATTTTCTCTGGGCCTAGTTCTGCAAGATATTTATTGAAATCATCCCGAATAGGAGAGCTCTTAACAAAAGCAAAACCCAATTTATCTTCATAGGGGACTGCGTAGCTGCTCGTGAGAGGCATTTTCATCTTATTAATATAGGTCAGCAGCATTGAGCTATCGACAAAAACAAGATCGAGATTGCCGTTGTTAAGATCGGTTAACGCTTCACTCATTGAAGGATAAAGCTTGACTTGGCTTGCAGAATAAATGCCCTTGGGCTCCCAATCATTTTTGATATAAGCCATAAAGACTGCGCCCGCCGGAAAGCCAATGGAATAATTTTTAAGTTGCGATAGATTGGTAATCCGAATATTCCGTTTTGTCAGGCTTACCAAATCCCAGCCATTTTGAGTGTAGGGATTGGAAAATTCCATTACTTGTAAGCGCTTAGGGGTGATGGAAATTCCAGAAAACGCTACGTCTGCTTGACCGCTAGCGACCGCACCAAGCATGCCTTCAAAGTCATATGCTTTTATTTTGTAGGTGTAACCACGGGTCTCACAAAATCCTTTAAAGATTTCCATATCGACTCCAACGACTTGGCCATTTTCTTCAAATGTAAATGGTGGAATGGTTGGTGAGATTGCCGCTTCCAAGATTTTCGATCCCTTGCTATCGGATTTAGAGCGGCCCCCTAAAAAAAGCATGGATGCAATACATGCACTTAAAAAAGCGCGGTAAACAGTCGCAAAGGTTTAGTGGGTTTAATCATCGTATTCTTAGAAAAGGACAGGCTGTTGAAGTGGGAGGGGGAGGTGGGGGAGGTTGACGACCTTAAGTGTGGAAACCCCGAACATTACCCAAAATAATCTACCTGATGAGGTCTGTCAAACACGATTTAGGCAAAATATCAGCAAAGAGCGAAAGTGACATCAAATTGCAATAAAGCAGATCTATGCTCGTCGGTTCTATTGCTCAAGACAAGCCAACAATTAGCAGAGGCAATGATTTCTCGTGACCCCGATTAAAATATTAATTACGAACCAAAAAGGTGGCGTTGGTAAAAGCACGATTTCTGCAAATCTAGCAGCTTTTTTTGCGTTGAAGCAAGGAATCAAAACGGCATTTGTCGATTTTGATAAACAGTCCTCTTCATCTAATTGGTTAAAAAAGGCATCAAATTTTGGTATTGAGATTTGTCAAGCGCACCTCCAAAACCAAAATAATTCTGGCTTAGTCTTGCTTGAGGCCAAGGCGGCATTAAGAGGCTGCACAAAAGCTGCAGAGCTTGTCATTGCCGACTTGACTTGGACGCATAGCTTACCCTCCGAGTTTATGCTGGAATTCGACATGATTATTATTCCAAGCTCAATCAGCCGAGTAGAAATGGCTAGCTCTGAAATTTTTGCCCTGGAGTACCTTCAAAGAAATCTTGCAGTTGCCCGAAAAAAACAGCAGATCATGGTTATGGTGCCGAGCAGAATTGAACCTAGTCAAGATACTCTAGGCATGTTTCCCTTTGTATCTGGAAACGATAATTGTTTTATTAGCCCACCAGTACTAAAAGTAAGCGATATTGATCAATATTATTGCGGCAGCTTTCTTTGTCAGGCGGAAGATGAGGGCGTTGCGAAGAATTTTTGCGAATTTGGGAGCTTTATCTATGAAAAGTATTGCTCGATAGCGAGATTGAGCAAACTTATCCAAAGTGGCGCTAGTATTTCCTCTAGAAGTTACATGCAAGGCCAAGTAATGGTACCTGGCGCAATTAAAAATTCAGCGCCCATATCGGCGCTGCCATCAACCCCATTGAAAAATGAGAGATTTGGGCGAAAAGTAGTTGACCTATTTATCCCTCAATTTTTGCGGGCAAAAAACTCTGTTGAGAAGAACGAAGGATCGTAAGATGTTTTGGAAAATAAAACTACTCTTAATTAAAAATGAGGATGCAAAGATCTCAATAATCCGTATTTATGCTGAGTCACTTAAGGAAGCGCTTGAAAAAACTCTGGATTTATATCGGTATGCATCAATTCTTTCATACCAAAGAGAGGGTGATGCTGAGATTCCTTTTGACCCTAATAAAAGCTTGCAATATCAAACGCAAACAACCGCAATTTAGCGATCAGTCAAGCCGATTAGCATCCCCTTAGGATTGATGACCTCACCATTTTTGACAATCTCATAATGCAAGTGAGGTCCAGTTGATCTTCCGCTTGTACCTACGGAAGCAACAACCTGATTACGTCTGACGTCATCCCCCTCGCGAACATAAATTTCCTGAGTATGGGCGTACCTTGAAAGATAACCATCACCATGATCAATGATTAAAAGCCGGCCATAATTTGCATCCCAGTTAGCTTTGAGCACGCGGCCATTTGCTGTGACTGTAATGGGTGTGCCAATGGGGGATTGAAAATCTAAGCCAGAATGAAAGCTTTCCCTTCGGTTAAAGGGGTCTATGCGGGGACCATATTCACTAGAAATACTGAATATATTCTGAATCGGCATTCCCGTGGGTTTGGATTCGATCCATTTTAAGAAATTAGCGTTTTGATGAATCAAAGCCTCAGCATACTGATCTTGCAAATGCACTAGGGTCGATATGTTTGAAAACAATTCTAGTGGTCGAGAATTATTGGCTTCGCTAGCTAAATTCAAGGGAATAAATTTACCCCCAAGGGAGTTTTGTTTCGGACTAAAACTTTTAAGGGCGGATGGGGTGGCAAGTTGCTCAAGCTTCTTATTAAGGGTCTCTAGTTGATTCAGTTTTTGATTGTTTGCAAGAATGCGATCGTTTAATTCCAATAACTTCAATTTGTAGATTGCGTTGAGATTTTCTATTTCCACAGGCGAATGTAAATTGCCGAGTTGCTTGGCCAATTGGGGGTCGTATTCAATTGCCATGCGAAATCCAAAATACTGCAGACTTGCCCCTACTAGAATTAATGCTAGGATCAGCGAGCAAGAGCCAATCAACAAATGGCGGTACGTCAGATTGATCTTACGGATGTGCCCAACAGGGCCGGATACCCAGATGATTTGCATGTTTTAGCTTGGAATTTTTTGTTTCATTTGAGACAGAAGGAGCTCAGCCTCATCAGCCACGCCTGCCACTGAAATTTGTAACAGCTTACCGGTTACATTGGCGCCAATCTCAATACCTATATTGCCGTAGGTGATGTCACCCTCAATATGAGCATGAGCAAGCAACTCAATTTTTCCGGATGAAAAGATATTACCCTTCACTGAGCCCGCCACGATAATGTGTTCAGCGCGGATATCTCCGAATATGCAAGCGCTTGGCGCGATAGCGATAGTCGCCTCAGAGCCCTCTTCTTGCAAAATGTTGCCGTATAAGTTGCCATCAATCCTCACGCTCTTTGCAATGATGAGATTACCGTCAACCCGAATGCTGGCCCCCAGTATCGATTCAAAATCTTGAATTGATTTACCTAAAGCTTTTTTCTTGGTTTTTTTAAACATCATGAAGGTCTCCTTGGATCTTTGCAGATGTAATTGGCGAATTACGATATTACTAAATTTTGATGAAAATTCGGACATAAAACTATGTCACACAATATTGAATTGCTTATGGTTTTAATTTAATTAGTAGTAATTAAATGTGAGTGCCCACATTTAAAGAATTTTTTGAGCATTTAAAGCTCTCGCTGTAATATGACAATTAACTTAAATTTCTGAGATAACCATGTTTGATAAGCGCAAGAAAATTTCCCTAAAGCCAACAAGCGAGCATTTCGAGACCCTGGTTGGAAAAACGTCAGAAATTTTTGGTCGAATGGTAATTGCCCATAGTTTGCGGATTGATGGAAAAGTTGTCGGCAATATTGAGAGCGATCCAGATGCCAGGGTCACGGTAGCTATTGGTGAGGGCGCAGTTGTAATTGGCGACATTACTGCATATCGGGTTATGGTAGCTGGCAAAGTTGAGGGAAATATTTACGCAAAAGAACGCGCTGACTTTTATGAAACTGCGGTAGTCAGAGGCGACGTAACTTATGGAACCATTGGTATTGAACACGGTTCCCAAATTATTGGGCTCATCATTCAAGGGGCTCAAATAAATCCGGCGATTGATGCAAATGCAGTAATACGTGAGGCACAGAAGCAGCGTTAAGGAGCGCTTCTATTTACGCTTGAGATCGCCCTTGATGATCCCACCACGCTGAATGGCTAAGTTGGAGTAGGAGAGTGAGCCCTCAACAACTGCTCTACCCCCAATTACTAGATCCCTGCATTCCATCTGCCCCGAAAGCTGACCCTTAACGTTGATATTGTCAGCAGAGACATTGCCATCAACACTACCAGTGCTTCCAATAGTTAACGATTGAACTGAAACAGTTCCCTTGAGTTTTCCGTCAACGGTGATGGAGCCCTTAGATCTAATTTCACCAATAAATTCAAACCCTTCACTGATGATGGAAGGTTTAAGGTGAACTGCTTCCGAGTGCCGTACTGAGGTCTCCTCGACCTCTAGGTGTTCTATGGACGTTTCCTCGCTATCGTGGACATCCTCATTCTCTTTCTTTTTGCTGAACATGATGATTTATGACTGTGAAGAGGAATTAACGTTAGCGTCTATTTTTATTAGGGTGCCTTGCAAATCTCCGCCCTTTTCAATTTCAATTTCAGCGTATTGAATTGATCCACTAATTTTACCAGTTGCGCGTATGAAAAGCGATTTTTTGGAATGTAGGTTCTCATGAATTTCGCCGCGTAGGTCAACAACTTCCGCAGAGATTTTTCCTTTAAGTACACCAGTCGCGCCAACAATAATTTCTCGTGCTGTCAGCTCACCTTCAATAGTGCCAGAAATAGAGGCAATATCGGGAACGTTGAATGTACCCGAAAGCTTTACACCTTCGCCAACGATTAAACATCCATTTTGATTATTTTCTGCCATATTGTCTTTCAATTGGTTATGAAAGTTTTTACTAAATTGTTATGACAGAAATATTAATTTTTGTCATATCTGTGTTTGTGGGCAGAGGATTGTTAAATCACTAAAAAAATCTCAAAAATGTCGCTTGTATTGCTGGGATTGCGTTCTTAACAAGGGGATTATTAGCTAGGATTTACCCTAGTTATTTTTCTGGATTCCCTAAATAGAGCTTTCAAATATACATTTTCTCTTTGTAGTTAATATTTGCTTTTGACAAACTTTTTTGTTTTTTTGTTAGAGTTTGATCAGGAATACCACATAGGAGACAACATGAAATTCAATTCCATCTGGTCTAAGGTGAAGTTTGCTCTAGGCTCTTGTTTTGCTTTAGGACTTACTAGCACCCCGGTTTGGGCAGCATCCAAGGTATTGCAGCCAAGTGACTTTGTAGGCATCAGTTTTTGGCTGATCTCTATGGCTTTGGTTGCTTCTACTGCATTCTTCTTTTTAGAAAGAGACCGCGTCTCACCTAAATGGAAGACATCACTAACAGTATCTGGTCTAGTAACTTTACCCTAGCTCCGCCATTAGTCGCCTTTACACTGTACTTTTGTGGGATGCACAGCTTAAGACATATTTTGCGTACCAAAGCCTATGCGGATATGCCTTTCATGAAATTGGGGCTGATATCCTTGGCTCCGATGATGGGAGTAGTTTTCATTGCAGTATTGGCCTGGTTTTATCTTCCAGAGTTACCTGACTATGAGCGATTGCTAAGATTCGTATTTGTTGGTTTAGCAGCTTTGACAGTGCCACATATGCTACTGATTGATCGCGTTCGTTATCAATCCTAGGGAGGCTGGCTCTCAAGGCGATTTGACCTTATAATCTCCAGTTCGGCGAATTAGCTCAGCTGGTTAGAGCGACGGAATCATAATCCGCAGGTCCGGGGTTCAAATCCCTGATTCGCCACCAAGTCCCAAGGCCATTGCCCACCGGCAGTGGCCTTTTTTCATAGTCTCGCTAGAATCTACCTATGGCTAAATTTTGGAACTTTGTACTCTTTCAGGCTGGTTGGTTTGCCTGTGTATTAGGAGCAGCCAACCATCAAGTGCTGTGGGCTGTTCTGGCCTCTTTGACCTATATTGCCTTTCATATCTGGCGTTCACCTTCTCCAAAAACAGAAATTAGCCTTCTCATCAAGGCCCTCATCCTCGGAGTCGCTGCTGATACCCTGATCATGTATTTGGGCTATATCAATTTTGGGGATGCTTGGCCTGCCCCCTATTTATCGCCCTTGTGGATGTGGACTCTTTGGGTGTTAGTGGGAACCACCATTAATGGGTCTTTGTCTTGGTTGCGTGACAGACCGACTTTAGCGGCTGTTTTAGGGGGTATTTGCGGCCCATTGTCTTACGAAGCAGGGATTCGACTGGGAGCTGGGGAGTGGGGTCCTGGAGGTCAATTACCCGGTTTTATCCTACTTGGGCTGATTTGGGCAATGGCTATGCCCCTCTTTTTCTATTGGGACCGCACCCCTTTAGAGCGTGGCTTATTAGCAAATCCGTAAATTCCTTTCAAAAGTCGCTTGCAAAGACTACTGTTTTTATATACAGTAAGTCCTAAGTTGTGGAACAGTAGATAAAACTTCGGGAAAAAGCCCAATACAAAGCGAAAAGGAATCAAAAATGGCCTTGGATGACAAACGAAAATCAGCCTCTTCTGAATTTGAAGGAATGAGCGGAGATAAGCAAAAGGCGCTAACAGCAGCCTTGGCACAAATTGAGAAGCAATTTGGCAAAGGCTCAATCATGAGATTGGGCGACGCTGAAATTAGCCAAGATATTCAGGTGGTATCAAGCGGTTCCCTGGGTCTAGATATTGCCCTTGGAGTCGGCGGTCTTGCACGTGGTCGTGTGATTGAAATTTATGGCCCAGAGTCATCCGGTAAAACAACATTAACTTTGCATGCGATTGCAGAAATGCAAAAACTTGGTGGAACCTGCGCCTTTATCGATGCAGAGCACGCATTGGATGTGCAGTACGCTTCACGTCTCGGTGTCGATGTAAATAATTTATTAATCTCTCAACCTGACACTGGTGAGCAGGCCTTAGAAATTGCAGACGCTTTAGTGCGTTCAGGCTCGATTGATTTGATCGTGATTGACTCAGTTGCTGCTTTAGTTCCAAAGGCTGAGATCGAGGGTGATATGGGCGATTCATTGCCAGGCCTGCAAGCACGTTTGATGAGTCAAGCTTTGCGCAAATTGACTGGCGCTATCAAGCGCACCAATACAACAGTGATATTTATTAACCAAATTCGTATGAAGATTGGTGTGATGTTTGGCTCTCCAGAAACCACTACTGGTGGCAATGCACTCAAGTTCTACGCTTCTATGCGTTTGGATATTCGTCGCATTGGTAGCATCAAAAAAGGCGATGAAGTGGTTGGCAATGAAACGCGAGTGAAGGTTGTTAAAAACAAGGTTTCACCACCATTCCGTGAAGCAATTTTTGACATCATGTATGGCGCTGGCATTTCTAGGGAAGGTGAAATTATTGATATGGGCGTAGAAGCCGATATCGTTGAGAAATCTGGCTCCTGGTATAGCTATAACGGCGACCGTATCGGTCAGGGCAAAGACAATGTGCGCGATTTCTTGAAAGAAAATCCAGCGATTGCCAAAGATATTGAAGCCAAGATTCGGGAAAAGTTAGGCGTTAAAACTGGCTCTGCAGTAGTCACTGATGTCCTGAGCGAAGAAGAGGAAGTCGAGTAACTCGATGTCTGAATTAGGCAGCAAAGAAAGAGTCAAGCAAAGCCCGAGTCTCAAAGCTCGGGCTTTGCGCCTTTTATCCCTCCGCGAATACAGTCGTAAAGGATTAGCAGCAAAGCTTGCAGAATCTGAGGCGAGATGGGCAAAGCTCTGGGCTGAGCAAGTGGATCAAACCCCCGAGTCTATGCAATCAAAGATTGAAGCTGTTTTGGATGATTTTGAGGGGCGCGGTTGGCTTTCAGACGAGCGATTTGCTGAAGCGCTGGTACGTAGGCGCAGCGAGCGCTACGGAATGCGAAAAATTCAAGGTGAGTTAGAGCGAGCTGGCATTGGGGCGGCTCAGTCAAGCAAGCTGCTACAGTCACTCAAGGAGACTGAATACCAACGGGCTTATGAACTGTGGCTCCGCAAATATGGGATAAAAGCACAGGATCAGAAAGAGCGTGCCAGGCAATATCGCTTCTTAGCTTCGAAGGGTTTTAGCTCGGAAGTGGTCGGCAAAATCATTGGCGGTCAGCAGCCTGATTAGGGCAATTACGGATCACCAGCGAGGATTTGCCGCGTTGCAGCATGATAGACTTATGGAGTCGGTCAAGCCGTTCGCATTTATTCAAATTTAGCTAATTTGGCTATTTCTAGGGTAAGTATGAGATACAGGCAACATCGGTTTAACTAATCCTCATCACTTGCTAAAAAAGATACCGTTTCGGAGTAATTATGAAAATTCACGAGTACCAAGGCAAAGAGCTTCTTCGCCAATTTAATGTGCCTGTTCCTAACGGCATTCCTGCATTTAGTGTTGATGAGGCAGTGAAAGCTGCTGAAAAACTAGGCGGCCCAGTATGGGTTGTAAAGGCCCAGATTCATGCAGGTGGTCGCGGTAAGGGCGGCGGTGTGAAGTTGGCTAGAAGCATGGACGACGTGAAGAAATACGCTTCCGAAATCTTGGGTATGCAACTCAAGACTCACCAAACAGGACCTGAAGGCCAAAAAGTCAATCGTCTCTTAATCGAAGACGGTGCAGATATTCAAAAAGAGTACTACTTCAGTATCGTTACTGACCGCGCAACACAGAAAAATGTGATCATGGCCTCTAGCGAAGGCGGTATGGATATTGAGGAAGTTGCTGAATCTCATCCAGAAAAAATTATCAAAGTATTTGTTGATCCATTGCTTGGCTTAACAGATGCAGATTGCGATATCGTTGCAAAAGGCATTGGCGTTCCTGAAGCCTCTATTCCAATGGCTCGCGATGTATTCAAAAACCTTTATAAGACTTATTGGGATACCGATGCTTCATTGGTCGAAATTAATCCATTAATTCTTGAGGGCAACGGCAAGATCAAGGCGCTCGATGCGAAGTTCAACTTTGATCCAAACGCACTATTCCGTCATCCAGAAATCGTTGCTTATCGCGACATCGATGAAGAAGATGCAGCTGAAATTGAAGCCTCTAAGTTTGACCTTGCTTATATCTCTTTAGATGGCAATATTGGTTGTTTGGTTAACGGTGCTGGTTTGGCCATGGCAACCATGGACACCATTAAGCTGTTTGGTGGTGAGCCAGCAAACTTCTTGGACGTTGGCGGTGGTGCGACAGCAGAGAAAGTAACTGAAGCATTCAAGATCATGTTGAAAAACAAGAGCGTTGAGGCAATTTTGGTCAATATCTTCGGCGGCATTATGCGTTGCGATGTGATTGCTGATGGTGTTGTTACTGCATGTAAGGCAGTAAACCTCACAGTGCCTTTGGTTGTGCGCATGAAGGGTACAAACGAAGAGCTTGGCAAGAAAATTCTTGCTGACTCTGGTTTGCCAATCATCAGTGCCGATTCAATGGCTGAAGCTGCTACTAAGGTAGTTGCTGCTGTTGCCAAAAACAAATAATCAAGGAATTTCAAAATGTCTATTTTGGTTAATAAAAATACTAAAGTCATTACCCAGGGAATTACTGGTAAGACCGGTCAGTTCCACACTGAAAAATGTCAAGAATATGCAAATGGTAAAAACTGTTTTGTTGCGGGTGTAAATCCGAAAAAAGCAGGCGAGTCTATTTTTAACATCCCAATTTATGGAACAGTAAAAGAAGCTGCTGCGCAAACTGGTGCAACAACTTCTGTGATCTATGTGCCGCCTCCTGGTGCGGCTGCTGCTATTTGGGAAGCTGTTGAAGCTGACTTGGACTTTGTAATTTGTATTACAGAGGGTATTCCTGTGCGCGATATGCTTGAAGTGCGTAACAAGATGCACGCAAAAGAAGCTGCTGGCGGCAAAAAGACTTTGCTACTTGGCCCTAACTGCCCAGGAATCATTACTCCAGATGAAATCAAGATCGGCATCATGCCCGGCCATATTCATAAAAAGGGCCGTATTGGGGTTGTGAGTCGCTCTGGTACTTTGACCTATGAAGCAGTAGGTCAATTGACAGCGATTGGCCTAGGTCAATCTACTGCAGTTGGCATTGGTGGTGACCCAATTAACGGTTTGAAGCACATCGACATCATGAAGATGTTTAATGAAGATCCCGAAACAGATGCAGTAATCATGATCGGCGAAATTGGTGGCCCAGATGAGGCTGAAGCAGCTCGTTGGTGCAAGGCGAATATGAAAAAACCGGTAGTTGGTTTTATTGCAGGTGTGACTGCGCCTCCTGGAAAGCGTATGGGTCATGCTGGCGCCTTGATTTCTGGTGGTGCTGACACCGCCGATGCCAAGCTTGCTGTGATGGAGGAATGTGGCTTCAAAGTAACAAAGAACCCATCTGAAATGGCTGCTTTATTAAAAGCCATGTTGTAATTAAAAGGGCGCTGTTTAAACAGCACCCTTTTAAGTATTCAATAGTTAGACAAAAAAATAAAAAAGTAGGGAGACAAAATGGATTTTTCAGTCTTTTCAGGTGCAGCATTTTGGGCCGCACTTTTATCAATCATTGTGGCGAATATTTTGCTATCTGGCGATAACGCTGTGGTGATTGCCTTGGCTTCTCGGAATTTACCATCCCATCAACAAAAGAAAGCTATCTTTTGGGGTAGTGCCGCTGCAATTATTTTGCGTGTGGTGTTAACCATTACTGCTGTTCAACTACTCACCTTGCCTTATTTGAAGATAATTGGCGCAATTTTGCTGGTCTATATTGGCGTTCAGTTATTAGCTGATAGTGATGATGAAGCTGAAATGAAGGGGCACTCTAATATTTGGGGTGCTATTAGAACAATCCTGGTCGCTGATTTGGTGATGAGTTTAGACAATGTTCTGGCTGTTGCTGCAGCCGCGCAAAAGGGGCCAGAAGAAACTCGCCTGGCACTGCTTATTATTGGTTTGGGACTTTCTATTCCATTGATTATTTTTGGTAGCACGATGTTGTTGAAAGTGATGGATCGTTTTCCAGTCATCATTACCTTGGGTGCCGGACTATTAGGATTATTGGCCGGCGGAATGTTGGTTGAAGACCCAGCAATAAAGGAATCGATTCAAGCTGCCATGGAAGATGCCCATATGATTTTTGAAGGTGTTGGGGTTGCGATTGTGATTTTGCTGGGAACCTATTTAAAGAAAAAGAATTCCAGCAAACCAGCATAATTTCTTGCACCAGTATCAGTAAAAGCCAGCCTCTAAAGCTGGCTTTTTTATATATAGCTGCCTTGAGTGCAAGGGGTATAGAGTAGATGATGAGGGTTTTCACCTCAGGAGCTAAAAGATATGCAGACACAAACGCAAGACAAAGAATCTGGATTCACCTTGATTGAAGTCATGGTAGTTGTTGCCATCATTGGAATTTTGGTAGCAGTAGCGGTGCCGCAGTATCAAGACTACATTGCTCGTAGCCGCGTGGTTGAAGGTATGAATTTATCTTCTAGTGCAAAGTTGGCAGTCACTGAGGCATTTGCCAGTCGTGGAACGGTTGCGATGGATGAGGCTACCAACGGCTCTTTTACCTTTGGCCCAACACGCAGCGTCAAATTAATTGAAATTATGCCTTCGGGCGCCATTGCAATTGACTACCAAGTGAGCGTTGCGCCCGAAGGTAAGAACACATTGCATCTAGTACCCACAAATAATCCTGACGCAAATTCACCTCAGCCATTAGATTTATCAAAACCAGAGGGGGCAACATGGTCGGGTGGTTGGTCTTGCAGATCCACTGAAACCAATCTTTTGCCTCAGTTGCTCCCTTCAGAATGCAGAATTAGTAAATGAGGACTTGAAAATATGAGGCTTAACCAAGTTAATTTAGGGCCTGGTTAAGCCTAATGCCAATTTTTGCTACTTTCTGATCGATATAAAATAGTTTTATGAATCCACAAATTGCTTTTCTTCTAACCAAGTCGCTTGAGTCTCTTAGAAATTCAAATTTAGAGTCGGCCGAGTTATATCTAAAGCAGGCATTAAGATTTCAATCTAACAATGCTGATGTTCTTAGGCTTCTAGGAGTTATCTCAGCCCAAAGGGGGGAGTATTCGAAAGCTCTTAAGCATTTGGGAAATTCGCTAAAAGCCTTCCCAAAAAATGCTTTGGCTTTAAGTAATATCGGAAATGTATACCTTGAACTTAAAGAGTACGTCAATGCTCTTGAAGCTTACGATAAATCAATAAAAATCGATTCAAAATATGCTGAAGCTTGGTCCAATAAAGGCAATGCCCTTAGTGAGCTCAAACGTAACGACGAAGCACTAGCCCACTACGATAAGGCTCTAAGTCTCAATCCTAACTATGCAGAAGCTTGGTCTAACAAGGGAAACGTTCTCAATGAGCTCAAACGTTATGACGAGGCACTTGCCCACTACGATCAAGCCTTAAGCCTAAAGCCTGACTATGCAGAAGCTTGGTCTAATAAAGCTATTGTCTTAAATGCACTTAAGCTTTATGAACAGGCAATTTTTCACTATGAACAGGCGCTTAGCTTTGCTTCCAGTCTCGATTGGGTTGAGGGGGGGCTACTTCATACAAAAATGAAAATTTGTCACTGGAATGGGCTCGATCAAAGCATAAAAAAGCTACGTATAGGCATTTCGACCGGTGATAGAGTTGCACCACCATTTACAATGCTCGCACTAAATGACGATCTTGAGATGCATAGGCAATGCGCTCAAATTTATACACAGAGTAAATACCAGTCGAATAATGCCTTAGGTCCGATTCCCAAATATGCGAGAAATGAAAAAATCCGCATTGGCTATTTTTCAGGAGATTTCAGAAATCATGCCGTCTCAATCTTAACGGCAGAACTATTTGAATTACACGATAAAGATAGATTTGAAATCATTGCCTTTTCTTTTGGTGCTGATGATCAAAGTCCTATACGTTTACGTTTAAATCAGGCCTTCAGTCAATTTATTGATGTCAGTGCGATGTCTGATGTAGATGTTGCAAAACTAGCAAGAGATCTACGAATTGATATTGCGATAGACCTAGGGGGCCATACTGCAGATAGTCGGACAGGAATTTTTTCGTATCGTATCGCACCTATCCAGTTAAGTTATATTGGATATTTAGGAACAATGGGCGCAAAATATTACGATTACTTGTTGGCGGATCGAACTATTATTCTTGAGGATCTGCAGAAATTCTATCTTGAAAAAATTGTCTACTTACCTAGCTATCAGGCAAATGACAGAAAACGAATTATCTCTGATAGAAAATTTACAAGGGCAGAGCTCGGTATTCCAGAAACAGCATTTGTTTTTTGTTGTTTTAACAATAATTACAAGATCTTACCTGCCACCTTTGACTGTTGGATGCAGATATTGAATTCCGTTGAGTGTAGCGTCCTTTTCCTTTATGCAGACAATGAGCAAGCAAAGACTAATCTAATAAACGAGGCAAAGAAGCGAGGGGTTGATGGTGCGAGATTAGTATTTGGATATTTTATTGCTCCGGAAGAAAATTTGGCTCGTTATCGGGTATGCGATTTGTTTTTAGATACCTTTCCATATAATGCCGGAACTACCGCTAGTGATGCCCTATGGGCTGGACTGCCGGTGTTAACAATGATGGGTGAGTCTTTTGCTAGTCGAGTAGCTGCCAGTCTTTTGAATGCCATTGATTTGCCAGAACTGATTACCAATACCCAGGAAGAATATGAGGCATTGGCGATAGAGTTAGCAAGAAATCCTCAGAAGCTCACAGATATTAAATTGAAATTATCAAACAACCGATTGATAACTCCCTTGTTTGATACACCTCTTTTTACTAAAAACCTTGAGGCGGCTTATATCAAAATGTATGAGAGATATCAGGCAGATTTACAACCGGAACATCTATCTATTGGTTGAGTAGAGTGTTTTCACTATTATTTTTCCATATTAAAAATAAGAACCATGAGTAATTTTCAATTAGCGAAGGAATTTTTTTTAAATGGCTGCATTTTTTTTGAACAAGAGAATTTTTCTGAAGCAGAATGTAAGTTTATTCAATCTCATGAACTGATGCCTGATAGGGTCTCGACATTAATCAATCTATCGGCAACACAATTAAAATTACAAAAGTATTCCGAAGCGAAGGCAGCTGCTGAAAAAGCTCTTCTGATTGAAGGCGATAATAGTGAGGCATACCTAAACTTAGGTCTGATCGAAAAAGAATTAAATAGGTTCGAATCGGCCATCAACTTTTTTGATAAAGCTATAAATCTAAAGCCTGACTATGCAGAAGCTTGGTCTAACAAGGGTAACGTTCTTAATGAGCTCAAACGTTATGACGAGGCTATTGCTCACTATGATCAAGCACTCAGCCTAAAGCCTGACTATGCAGAAGCTTGGTCTAACAAGGGTAACGTTCTTAATGAGCTCAAACGTTATGACGAGGTTATTGCTCACTATGATCAAGCACTCAGCCTAAAGCCTGACTATGCAGAAGCTTGGTCTAACAAGGGTAACGTTCTTAATGAGCTCAAGCGTTACAACGAAGCGATTGTCCATTACGACAAAGCCCTCAGCCTTAAGCCTGATATTGATTGGGTGCGTGGAGATTTAGTTCACACCAAGATGAAAATTTGCAGCTGGTCAAGTTTGGCAGATTCCTTAGAATTTATTTCCAAAAAGGTGGGGGCTAATGAGAAGGTTTCACAGCCATTTGCCCTGCTTGCGTTGAGCGACGATCCCCTTGCCCATAAAAAATCTTCTGAACTATATATTCAATCAGAGCATCCACAGAATCTTACTTTAGGCCCAATTCCTAAATATGCCAGAAATGAAAAAATCCGCATTGGCTATTTTTCAGGAGATTTTCACAATCATGCTACTGGGTATTTAATGGCTGAACTTTTTGAATTGCACGATAAAAGTCAATTCGAGATAGTTGGGTTTTCATTTGGCCCAAAAATCAGGGATGAGATGCGGCAGCGGCTAGAAAATTCATTTGACGATTTTATTGAGGTTGGTAATAAGTCAGATATAGAGATCGCTCAATTAAGTAGAAGATTAAATATAGACATAGCTATTGATTTAAAGGGCTTTACTCAAGACTCAAGAACTAGAATTTTTTCTTATCGACCAGCGCCAATCCAAGTAAATTATCTTGGTTACCCCAGCACGATGGGGGCTGATTACATTGATTACATCATTGCCGATCAAACTCTTATTCCTATGCTATCAGAGCATAGCTACTCCGAAAAAGTAGTTTTATTACCTCATAGCTATCAATCGAACGATAGAAAAAGAGTTATTGCGAAGAGACAATTCATCAGAAAGGAATTGGGTTTTCCAGATCAGGGCTTTATCTTTTGTTGCTTTAATAATAATTACAAAATAATGCCTGCAACTTTCGATGGTTGGATGCGAATACTGCAGGCGGTCGAAGGAAGTGTTTTGTGGTTATTGCAGGATAATTTTTGGGTAGTTGAAAATCTCAAAAAAGAAGCTCAAAATCGAGGGGTTGATGCGGAAAGATTAGTCTTTGCAAATAGATTGCCCCCGGCTGAGCATTTAGCGCGCCATAATCAAGCAGATTTGTTTTTAGATACCTTTCCCTATAACGCTCACACCACGGCAAGCGATGCCTTATGGGCTGGGCTGCCAGTATTGACGATGATGGGTCAATCTTTTGCTAGCCGTGTAGCTGCCAGTCTTTTGAATGCCATTGATTTGCCAGAACTCATTACCAATACTCAAGAACAATATGAGGCATTGGCGATAGAGTTAGCAAGAAATCCTCAGAAGCTCACAGATATTAAATTGAAATTAGCAAACAACCGTTTGACTACCCCCTTATTTGACACACCTCTTTTTACTAAAAACCTTGAGGCGGCTTACATCAAAATGTATGAGAGATATCAGGCAGATCTACAGCCAGAGCACATCTCTATTGGTTAGGCGATACTTTAAGTAGGGTATCGAGGTTGTTAAGTTACTCCATCGTCATCCACTCAACACTCTTGCCGCCGCTCTTCTCAAGTAGTTTGATATCTCCCGTCACCATACATCGGTCTACTGCTTTGTATATGCCATAAATAGTGAGTAGTAAAGTCTAAAAAATAGTTTGACAAGATAGCTATAAGTTAGACTATGGCGGAAATAGACTCACTTTATTGCGGAGTGCCATGTGTAGTTGATTTTTAGAGAGGATTTGGTAGTTGTTACTCTGAATATAATGGGTCGTAAGGAGCTTAAAGGATGATTTAGAATATTGTTATTGCAGTGCTATTTCTTGTTGCTGCTTTGCCAATTAAAAATTGGGTTGAAATCAGAGCAATCAAGGTAAAAGATGAGAAATGGTCGGATTGGCTATTGGAAAAGCGCAGTCGCGATGAATATTGCAAGCAACCAATTAAAATAGTTGTGATATTAAATGGGGTTACTGTGGCTCAAGTAGGCACATCCCAGGCTTGTTTATGAAAGTGCCTTACAGGCCCTAGTTCAGAATTATCTCCAATGTCTAGAGCAAAGGCCCCCACTTTAAAGCATATATTTGTTCTAAATGTGGGAAACAGCTCTATAGAGAGCGTTACGCAGGATAGTTATCTAGAAATTGAGGGCCAATAGTTTAATTCGGAAAACTCTATGAGGGATTTGATAGCATGGAACAGGTAGTCCTATTGCAAGGCGGTATGGGAGATTTTTTACAATGCATCCCATTTGTTAAATCTAATAAGCATGGAATTAAATATGTCTGTGTAACCCACCTTAAGGGCGCTAAGCTTTTTTTTGAAGCCTTTGGAATTAAGCTTGAAAGCCTTTCTACTTTTAATAGCGAGCAAGAGAAGATTGAGTTATTGAACTCTCTGCCAAGAGGTCCTGAATATATCAACTGTCCCCGCACACAATACTTTGACGTAAATCCACTCGATATTGAGCAGCCATTGTTTGATAATAGTAAGCCGGTGGTTGGTATTCACATTAACGGAAGTGCCTATTCTATTAAGACCCAAAAACAATTTGGTATGGTCCTTAAATCTATACCAGCGAAAGTAATTAAGGAGCTTATATCGAATAACTACAATGTAATAGTATTTGGTCTGAGGCATGAAATAGAGCCGATAGGTCTAACGCAATCAGATACTCTAAGGCTCGTTAGTCATGAAAACCCAGCTAAAAGTTTGGCTTATATTCAACAGTGCAACGCAGTTATAGCCAGTGACAGCGGTATTAAAACAATGAGTTCAATGCTTAGAATTCCTACATTGGTTTGGCTCGGCGATTACCAGGATTTCCCAAGGGATCAGATGTTCATTGACCCATATGTTAGTGATGGGGTGATGAAGGTATTTAGATATAAAGATGTTCATGCACAGTTTAATCAGGGAATTAGAGTCTCCAAAGATTTTTTGCAAGCGGTTTTATAGCATTTTTTAATGCTTTTGGGGCGAATATTGGATAGAGCTAACCATATTTTTTAAAAACTACTCTTTGGTTTAGTTTTTATTTCTTCATCTTCCACTCACCACTCTTCCCGCCACTCTTCTCAAGTAGTTTGATATCTCCCATCACCATGCCGCGATCTATTGCTTTGCACATGTCATAAACTGTGAGAAGGGCAACTTGGACTGCTGTGAGGGCTTCCATTTCAACCCCAGTAGGGCCTGTAGTTTCTGCTCGGACTTGACAGCTGATACTACTTTCTTGATTATTTTTTTGAAACTCGATGCTTACATGGGTTAAGGCTAGCGGATGGCATAGTGGAATCAAATCAGCCGTTTTCTTAGATGCTTGTATACCTGCAATTCTGGCGATTCCAAGCACGTCACCTTTTTTATGGGTCCCTGCATCCACCATCTTGAAGGTTTTGGGAAGCATGCTGATTTTGCCGGTGGCAATGGCAACCCTATGGGTGGCAGCTTTATCACCTACATTTACCATGTGGGCTTGGCCGCTGTCATCAAAATGAGTTAGTTTGTTCATGGGATAAGTTTTACCATATAGGTATGCAGGATATAAAGCCCCTTAAAAAAACCTCTTTTTTGCAGCGAGTTTTGTCCATTCAGCTCATATTGGCCATGATGCCTTATGGTATTGCGCCTGTTGTGGCTGCTACCGCAGGTGATGTCTCTGTAGAGGGTAATTCTGCAGCTATCCAAAATATTGGCAGGGCTATGCAGTCCCCTGAGGCTCAATCTTCTAAATTACCATCGCGTAATGCCTCAAGAAGTCAGCCCAATATTGTTTTGCCTGATATGGGCGATCCAGGTGGGGACTCATTAAGTCGAATCGATGAGCGTAAATATGGCGAGATGATTATGCGTCAAATCCGACCTGATCCAGATTATTCCAACGACTTACCAATTTATGATTTTCTGAACACGATGGAGCGTCGTTTACTGCAGGCAGCCAAAAAATTGCAGCTTGGGGGTGCCAATGAGCAAGGGAGTGGCGCTTATAACTTTGAAGTATTTGCGGTTAAAGATAGCAGTATCAATGCGTTTGCTTTACCAGGTGGGTTTATAGGCTTTCATACTGGCTTACTTGTCAGCGCTGAAACTGATTCTGAGGTTGCCTCGGTCATGGGCCATGAAACGGGGCACGTATTGCAACGCCACCTCGCGCGTCAAATGGATAAGCAATCGACTAACACTATGATTGCTATTGCGGGCATGGTACTTGGTGCGTTAGCGATGTCTCGTAACCCCTCTGCAGCTGCTGGACTAATGCAAGGTGGTCAGGCTCTCGCCGTTGACAATCAACTCTCCTATTCGAGGGATGCTGAGCGTGAGGCTGATCGAGTTGGCTTTCAGATTCTAGATGCGAGTGGCTATGACGTGAATGGTGCTCCAGGTTTTTTTCAGCGTTTGCAAAAAGCCACTGGTGTGATGGATAAAGGCGTACCAGCCTATGTGCGCACCCATCCCCTAACAACAGATCGTATAGCTGATATGCAGGACCGTGCTAGAACTGTGGCATCACGTAATGTTCCCACCTCAGTGGAGTTTTATTTCATTAAAGCGAGAGCACGCATGGAGCAGTCAGGGACTTCAAGCGGGCTATATGACCTAAAAAATACTTTTGAGAGCTTTAGTAAGCAAGCACAAGCTGGCAAGCAAATGGAGGGTTTCTATGGTTTGGCTCTCATTGCGCAACGGCAAGGAAAAATTGATCAAGCAGAGTCGTATTTGCAGCAAGCGCGCAATCTTGCGCAGACCGCTAGCGCTCCAGGCTCGCCGATTCAAAGACAAAGCTTATCCTTAGATATCACTGCCTCTGAATTGGCATTGGCTAAAGGCAAAGGAGAGGAAGCCTTGCAAATCGCACAAAGTACTCTACGCGCATACCCACAGTCTTACGCAGCTGGGGCTGCAATGATTAATGCGGAGTTAGCATTGGGGCGTACTAATGATGCCATTACTTGGCTAAAAGCTCGCACTCGCTTACAGCCCAATGAAATTGTGTGGTGGACTTTATTATCTAAGGCCTATGATCAGGCTAAAAATGTAGCAATGCGTCATTTCGCATTGGGTGAAAAATATGCCTTGGAGGGTGCATGGCCCTCTGCAATTGAGCAATTAAAGATCGCTCGCACGGCTAGCGACTCTGATTACTATCAAGGCTCTAGTATCGATGCCCGCTTACGTGAAATGCAAAGGCAATACCGAGATGAACTCAAGGAGCAAGGTAAGTTGCCGAGCTAAACACTGCTCTGATTGCTTGGTTTTGGGATGAAATGAAAGCGACCAGCCAGCTCATCGGAGTGTATCGGGTCCAGTGGAAGCTGCTTTTCTTGCCAAGTCCAAGTGCCAGCAAAACTACAGGCAGCCTGATGCAATTTTGCTAATTCAGAAAATTGATCTAAGTCATGATCATGTAAGAGCGCTACGCTCATGTGATCTCCATAGGTAAATGACGACGCATCCTGCTCTTTATAGGGCGCTGGATCTATTGAGCCAGCGATGTAGATATTTCCAAGCTCATCACTGAATGCTGCGCGTGGTTCAATCGTATTGTGGCATTGAGTAGTGAACTGTAAACCCTCATTATTTGAGTTGATCCGTACTATCCAGGGTGTAGCATCAAGGGTGATGAAGACTCGCTGCGGACCATTTTGAAAAAAGAATCTACCTTGACCATCGCTGGTATAGTTTCTAGCGATAAATTCTTTTAATCCCTGATGATTAATGACTTGTCCTGGTAATTGATGTTGCTGCGCAAATTCATCCCGCATGCGCCATTGACCTCTTCTATCTAAAGCAAGCCAGCCGTAGCAATCTGGCACATTAGGCCATTTGATGAGCGATCGTAATACTTGCTCATCCATGATGATGATTAATGCAGTCCGTGTGGTGTTGACGGAGCGTCAAATGTTTCTTCGGTAGAGCGACTTGCGTGTAAATGGGCGATGCGCCAACCTTGACTATCTTGCAGAAGGACCAAGGTGATATTAAGAAAAAACTCAGCCTCTACTTGATCTGCTCTGAGGTGAACTGCTTCTGTGGTGTCATATACCGCAGCACCCAAGATAGTGTGGCTAATACAAGCAATTGGCTCAAGAAATAAGGGCTGCTTAGAGAGTAAACGTTCTAGACCCTTGCGGATTTCAGCATGTCCACTTAAGCGGTGACCTTCAGGTAGTACGCAGGTAATAGAGTCATCATCAAGCCAAATATCTAAGGCGCTTTGTACATCCCGATGACGCAATGCATCGCGCCAAGCATCCACTACTTCATCTGCATTATGAAAGAGTCTGGCAAGTTTGGACATAGCTCACTTTTCCTGAGAAATTACTACAAGGTGTTGAGTGTAGCGAATACTTGTTCCGGCAGGATGTCTTTTAAGCACAGTAAGTGGCCTAAAGGACACTCTCTTTTATGGCATGGGCTGCAAGACATATTCAACCAGATCACCTTAGCCTTATTGGAAAGGGGTGGAGTATGGGCTGGATCACTGGATCCAAAGATAGCAATCTGAGGAGTATTGAGAGCTGCTGCAATGTGCATTAAGCCCGAATCATTGCTGATGACGGCCTTACTCATGCTAATTAGGGCAATCGCTTCATCTAGCGAGGTTTCACCACACCAGTTCTGCAGATTGTCTACAGCTCCCGCTTGGGATGTAATTTCCTGGCCAAGAATATGGTCACCTTTGCCGCCTAACAAGATCACCTGATTGCTAGAATTTTCGGCTAATAAAAGCTTTGTGAGTTTTGCAAAATGGTCGGTAGGCCAGCGCTTAGTAGGGCCATATTCTGCACCGGGACACAGTACGTAAATAGATTGAGGATTGACGCCATGATCCTGAATCTTTTTTTCTACTAATTGTTTTGCTATCTGCGGGATATTGAGCTTAGGTGTTAGCTTGACCGAAGTGGCTAGCTCACCTTCTTTGAGGAGATGGCTGAGTGCTAAGTAGTGTTCCACCATCGGTGGGCGATTCACTTTGCTGGGATTATCAAGCGCTACATTGATCAGGCCAAAACGGCATTCACCACGATAGCCAATACGAAATGGAATATTAGCCAGCCAAGGAATAAGAGCAGACTTAAAGCTATTGGGTAATACAAAACAGGCTTGATAGTTTTTAGATTCAATCTCTTTAGCTAACTGTTTGCGTAAATTCCACTGTAGTTTTTTATGTTCGAGCTGGGCTTCAATGACTTGGTTAACTTCCGAGCAAGCGCGATAGATGGGTGCAACCCAATGGCTAGCCAGAACATCAATTCTAGATTCTGGATATTGTGCTTTGAGAGTGGCCAGAAGTGGCTGGGTAGTTACAGCATCCCCAATCCAGTTCGGGGCGATGATCAGAATACTTCGCATATGTTGTATCCCGACTCAGCGCCTGATGAAAGGCGCTGATGAGGCTCAGTGTCCGTGTGGCTCGGTGCCAGGAATGAGTTTGTACTCAGCGCCACAGTATGGACACTTTGCTTCCCCGGTTTTGGTGATGTCCAAGAACACCCGTGGATGAGAGTTCCAGGCTGGTGTTTGATTCGTTGGGCAATGTAATGGGAGATCTTTACCATCTACCATTAACGCTTGAGCTTGAGTCATATGCTATTCCTAAACACTAAAAGAAATTATTTCACGTAGGTGAGCCAAGATTTGTATTTATCACTTCTGCCATAAACAGCATCAAAATACGTCTTCTGAATTTTTTCAGTGATAGGACCGCGCTTACCATCACCGATAGTGCGATCATCAAGCTCACGAATCGGGGTTACTTCAGCAGCAGTGCCAGTGAAGAAAGCTTCATCAGCAGAATAGATTTCATCGCGAGTGATGCGTTTCTCGCGCAACTCTAAGCCGAGATCTTTCACAATCTCAATAATTGAATCGCGTGTAATGCCATCTAAGCATGAAGCTAAATCAGGCGTATAAACAATGCCATCGCTCACCATGAAAATATTTTCACCAGATCCCTCAGACACATAACCTTCAGTATCTAGTAATAGGGCTTCGTCATATCCATTGGCAGTGACTTCTTGGTTAGCCAAAATGGAGTTGATGTAATAGCCAGATGCCTTAGCGCGTACTAATGAAGAGTTCACAAAGTGACGCGTAAATGAAGAAGTCTTCACACGAATACCTTTGTTAATACCATCCTCGCCGAGATAAGCACCCCATTCCCAGGCTGCGATTGCAGTATGGATAGAGTTACCCTTCGGGGAGATGCCTAGTTTTTGGGAGCCAATAAAAATAATTGGGCGGATGTAGCAAGCCTCCAGCTCATTACTATTGACTACGTCAATAATGCCCTTGGTAATTTCTTGCTGGCTGAATGGCATATTCATTTGGAAGATCTTGGTGCCATTAAAGAGACGTTTGACGTGCTCTGGAAGGCGGAAAATGGCTGTGCCATTAGGAGTCTTGTAGGCCCGGATTCCCTCAAATACGCCCATGCCGTAATGCAGGCTGTGTGTAAGGACGTGAATATTGGCCTCTCGCCAAGGAATTAGCTTCCCATCGGACCAAATAAAGCCATCGCGGTCGGACATCGACATTTTCTCTACCTTTTTGTATCTGGTTAATCGGGGCGCTCAACCAGGGTTTTAGCTCCCCCGACTGAAAATGCGCCCAAACTCCTATTGTAGAGCAGGCGGGGTGGTTTGATGGCTCAGATCCCTTGGGTGCGAAGGCTGGACGATTTAGAATGGAGCATTCCCTAAAAACCACCTTATTTATACATTCTCATGCCGGATACCTTATTCAAAGTTAAGCGTTTAAGTGAATTGGCCCAGTCAGGCCAATTGAAGGGAAAACGGGTTTTAATCCGGTCTGACCTTAATGTTCCCCAAGATGAAGCGGGGAACATTACAGAAGACACCCGTATTCGGGCGTCTATGCCTGCAGTTCAGATGTGTTTGGATGCTGGTGCGGCGGTGATGGTGACCTCTCACTTGGGTCGTCCGACTGAAGGCGAATTTAAATCTGAAGATAGTTTGGCGCCCGTGGCTGATCGTATTGCTACCTTACTGAATCGTAAGGTTCCGCTGATAAGTGATTGGGTTGAGGGTGGTTTTGAAGTTAATCCCGGAGAAGTGGTGCTTCTGGAAAACTGCCGTTTGAATATTGGCGAGAAAAAGAATAGCGACGAGTTAGCAAAAAAGATTGCCGCTTTGTGTGATGTATATGTCAATGATGCATTTGGTACTGCACATCGTGCTGAAGCAACTACGCATGGGGTTGCAAAGTTTGCACCGGTTGCTTGTGCTGGCCCTTTGATGGCTGCTGAATTGGATGCATTAAGTCGAGCATTGGCAAGCCCGAAGCGTCCACTAGTAGCAATTGTTGCAGGCTCTAAAGTTTCTTCGAAGCTCACTATCCTTAAAGCCTTGGCTGACAAGGTTGACGAACTGATTGTTGGCGGCGGAATTGCCAACACGTTCATGCTAGCTAAAGGTCTGCCGATTGGTAAATCACTTGCTGAGCCCGATTTGGTGCAGGAAGCTAGAGAAATCATGGAGCTCATGGAAAAACGTGGTGCGCATGTTCCGATTCCAGAGGATGTCGTTGTAGCGAATGAGCTTTCACCACTGGCGCGTGCAAATCGCGTGCCTGCAGATCAGGTGGCAGAGGACGATATGATTTTGGATATTGGACCTAAGACTGCAGCTCGTTTATCAATCATGCTCGCCCACGCCGGTACGATTGTTTGGAATGGCCCTTTAGGTGTATTTGAAATTGATCAATTCGGCGGCGGCACCAAAATGCTGGCTGCTGCTATTGCCCATTCGCCGGCATTTTCGATTGCTGGCGGCGGCGATACTTTGGCTGCTATTGCGAAGTACGGTATTGAAAATCAAGTGGATTACATCTCTACTGGCGGCGGCGCTTTCTTGGAGTTTCTCGAAGGTAAAACCTTACCAGCCTTTGCAGTATTAGCCGAACGGGCGAAAGACTAAATATGTTACGAGCAACCAAAATCATCGCCACTCTAGGGCCTGCATCAGAAAAGCCTGAGGTGTTAAGCGATATGATTCGTGCGGGCGTCGATGTCGTGCGTCTAAACTTTTCACACGGTACGGTTGCAGATCATAAGGCTCGTCATGATTTGGTGAGAAGTATTTCCGCTGAAGTGGGTAAAGAAGTCGGCATCATGGCGGATCTGCAAGGTCCAAAAATTCGGGTGGGAAAATTTGCTGATAGCAAAGTCCTTCTGAAAGAAGGTGAAAAATTTGTTTTAGATGTTGCCTGTCAATTAGGCGATCAAGGACGCGTAGGCCTTGATTACAAAGAGTTGCCAAACGATGTGAAGCCAGGTGATCGCTTGCTATTAAACGATGGTTTAGTAGTGCTTCGGGTTGAAAGCGTCAAGGGTGGAGAGATTTTCACGCTCGTTGAGCAAGGTGGCCCGCTCTCTAATAACAAAGGTATTAATCGTGCAGGTGGAGGTTTAACTGCGCCAGCCTTGACTGAGAAAGATATTGCTGACTTAGATGCGGCGATTGCTATGGGAGTTGACTTTTTGGCGATTAGCTTTCCAAAAGATGGCGCAGATATGGCCTATGCCCGTAAGCTAGCAGATGCTGCAAGTGCTAAGTATGGAGTTGGTAAGGTAAAAACGATCGCCAAAGTCGAGCGTGCAGAGGCGATAGAGCCAGATGCTCTCAAAAGCATCATTGCAGAAAGCGACGGCATTATGGTTGCTCGCGGTGATCTAGCAATCGAGGTGGGTAATGCAGCTGTACCAGCACTCCAAAAACGCATGATTGCTTGGGCGCGCGAGGCTGATAAGTTTACGATCACCGCCACTCAAATGATGGAGTCAATGATTAGTGCGCCAGTGCCAACGCGGGCCGAAGTGAGTGATGTAGCAAATGCGGTACTAGACGGCACTGATGCAGTGATGCTCTCTGCTGAGTCGGCTACTGGCATGTACCCAGTGCAGACTATTAAGGCGATGGCAGAAATTTGTGTCGAGGCAGAGAAGTCCTATCGTGTGCAATTAGATACCGACTTTTTGGATCAAACCTTTACTCGAATAGACCAAACAATTGCGCTGGGGGCCTTATTTACCGCTCATCACTTAAATGCGAATGCAATTGCTGCGCTTACTGACTCCGGCTCAACCGCAATTTGGATGAGTCGACATAATATTCACGTACCAATTTTTGCTTTGACTTCGAAGATTGCTACGCAACGTTCTTTAAGCACCTACCGTAATGTCACCCCACTCGGTTTGGACTACAGCCGCGATCGGGATACTGCTTTGCAAGAAGTAGAAATGTGTTTAAAGCAAGCAGGTGCAATTAAAAAGGGCGATACAGTGGTATTAACTTCAGGCGAGCCAATGGGCGAACCGGGCGGTACCAACAGCCTCAAAATTATCCAGGTGAAAACCAATTAAATTTTTTCATCTACCTATTACATCGAAATATTGAATTACTACTATTAACGTTATTAACAAAGAGAACATCATGGCTTTAGTATCTTTACGTCAACTCTTGGATCATGCTGCTGAGAATGGTTACGGTTTACCAGCATTTAATGTCAATAATTTAGAGCAAGTCACTGCAATTATGGAGGCGGCTCATGAAGCTGATTCCCCAGTGATCATGCAGGCTTCTGCCGGTGCACGTAAATATGCAGGTGAAGCCTTTTTACGCCATTTAATTTCTGCTGCTGTTGAAGCCTATCCGCATATTCCAGTCGTAATGCACCAAGATCATGGCCAAAGTCCAGCTGTGTGTATGGCAGCAATCAAGAGTGGCTTTACTAGTGTCATGATGGACGGTTCTTTAGAGGCTGATGGAAAGTCTGTGGCGAGCTATGAATACAACGTAGATGTTTCTAGAGAGGTAGTGAAGTTCTCTCACTCCATTGGAGTCACTGTAGAGGCCGAGTTGGGAGTATTAGGCTCACTCGAGACAATGAAGGGTGATAAAGAGGATGGCCATGGCGCAGACGGCACTATGACTCGAGAGCAGTTGTTAACGGATGTTGAGCAGGCTGCTGATTTTGTGAAAGCTACCCAATGCGATGCTTTAGCCATCGCAATTGGTACCAGTCATGGCGCTTACAAGTTCACTAAGAAACCCACTGGCGATATTTTGGCAATTGATCGCATTAGAGAAATTCATGCGCGTATTCCGAATACCCATTTAGTCATGCACGGCTCATCTAGTGTTCCGCAAGAACTACTTGCAGAGATTCGAGAATTTGGCGGCGATATGAAAGAGACTTATGGCGTGCCAGTAGAAGAGATTCAAGAAGGTATTAAAAATGGCGTTCGTAAGATCAATATTGATACCGATATTCGCTTAGCAATGACAGGAGCGATTCGCCGTTATCTATTTGAGAATCCTAGTAAGTTTGACCCACGCGATTATTTAAAGCCTGCCCGTGAAGCAGCTAAAAAAGTCTGTATTGCACGCTTTCAGGCTTTTGGTTCTGCAGGTCAAGCATCCAAAATTAAACCCATCCCATTAGAAAAAATGGCAGAACTCTATAAGAGCGGAAAACTTGCTCAGATCGTAAAGTGATTTAACAATGCCAGCTTTGTATGCCACTTCTATTCAGTCATTACCTTTGTTATCTAAAGGCAAGGTGCGCGATGTCTATGCA